>NZ_CAUQCJ010000002.1:0-97004 GCF_963516515.1 uncultured Streptococcus sp.
TACCTTGAACGACATGTGTTAAAAGTTAGTTGAACCGCCGTATGCCGAACGGCACATACGGTGGTGTGAGAGGGGCTAGAGATTATCCCCTACTCGATTGGTTTCGTGGTATAATTTAAGCGTAAAAATAATTTTAGTTTACATTTTGTGTTTAAAATAGGAATTCATAATAGATACTAAAAATAATAACAGTAGGATGATTATAAAATTTTTGATAGTGAGTACATTTTGGAGAGTTTAAAGATTTTATCTTATTTGTTTTAGTAATTATTTTATGGTTTACATATAATCTGTGGAATAATATTCATTTCTTGACAGGTAGAAATGAAAGAAGAGAGTAACCAAACAATTTGCTGTATTTGTGTATTAGTATTAGTAGATGGATTTTGTATGTAGTCACTAATCTCACTTTTTGAAATAAAATTTACAACTAAAACCATATATTTTTGGACATTAATTTGTCTGTTTGTTTCTTTGATTCTTTCTACTATAGAATTGCTAGAATTAGCAGATTCTCTTATTCGATTAATCTGTGTTTGTATATTATTATTTTTATATTTTTCTAACCACTTATGTTGATATGTTTGTTCTAAATTAATATTTTCGATATTATCTAGAAAAACTAGATTTTTTAACGCCTGACTAACTACATCATGTAATGCAGATGCAGATTTTTTACCTCTATCACTATCAACTTGTTTGTATTTTGCATGGAAAAATCCCAAGCGATTTTCATCGAAGGCTATGTAATCAGCACGTTCATTTCCTAAATCATCGCAAATGATATCAGTATATTCTAAACCGCGTAGTCTTTTTTCTAGTATATCAAAAATGGAATCGTCAGAAAAGTTAACTGAATTTTGATTAAATATGCCTTTTTCAGATTTAGCGTTTATCATATTATTTTCTGCATGGAAATAACGTAAAAATCCTGAATCTTGTAATTTAGAGTCTTGAAATAAGGTCTTTTTATAATAAAAAAATTGTGAATTATCAAAAAGTATAGTAGAATTATTTTCAATTAATTCTTTTAAAGTTATCTCTTTATCGTCATCCTTATACTTATAAAAAACATCAATATCTTCAATATGATATGTAATTGTTTTTTTGTTTTTATTAATTTTTAATTGCTTATTTTTACTAGTCTTAAATGCGTCCTCTATTCTATTATTAGTTGTATATTTAATTTTTTGTAAAGAGCTAGAATTGTTCTTATTGAGTTTAAGATTTGTTCTACTGCTGAGTACGTAAGGATAGTTGTAATCAATTATATATTTATCATTTGATAAATTTTGTAAGTTAAATAAGCCATTATAATATTTAAATATAAAACAAGATTCAATTTCAACTTGTTCTTGACGAGTTATAAATCTCAAATCTTCATAGTCTTTTAAAAAATTTAAATCGATAAAAATTATTGTAGGAACTAACTCTTTCATTTTTGAAATATCTACAGGTTTTGCAAAATTATCAAAATATTTGGAACTGTTATTAGTATTAATACTATCAATAATAGTTTTACACCAGTTTATATATTCTTCAACCTTTAGCTTACCATTTCGATAGTTTAACTTGGATGTTGATGGAGATTGTGAAAATACAACTCCATCCTGAAGGACTCTAAAAGCTTTAAGTACATGTTTGGACGAATAAATTGGTCGAAAATTTTCTTGGAGTTTTTGCCCTTCAATGATTCTACTTCTGATACCTGACATTATTGAGGAGTTTGAAAGTGTAATTTTTTCAAATTCAGCTGTATCTTTAGTGAAGTATTTTGTGAATTCTTCAAAGGGAAGTTCAGTACCTATAATTTTTATAACCTCTTTATTGAGAGAACAAAATTTAGAATTGATTAAGATATATTCTTTATATTTTACAATAGTGCAGTAGCCATATTTAGTTTCTAATAATCTAGAGTCAGTAATAAATGAAGGTTCAGTTTGAATTTTAAAAACTTTTGAGTAGTAAAAAAAATCGGATTCATTCTTTTGATCAGTGAATTTATAGTTGCCGTTTCTTTTGTGGCAAGCACTATTAAAAAATTCATTCCATTCTTTTGGTGAAATTCTATCTTTAGCTTTAATTATTTTCACGCTAGAAGGAAATTGTAGTTTGGGTTCAGAATCAGGTATAAGTTGCATAATACGCCTTTCTAGATGTATAATTGATGTAGTTAAAAATTTTATGATTTAGTTCAATCTTACTTTATACTATCACATAAAATCAGATAAAACAATATTCTGTGAGTCTTTCTTTGTTGAAGAACTATATATGGACACTAATAATTTATGATAGTATATTGGTAAATTTTATTAGGGGATTGGTACGATGAAAAATGAAGCAAAAATAAGATTTAAAAAATATAATGATGTTTGGGAAAATGTTAAGTTAACAGAAATAGTACCTATAGTAATGGGGCAATCACCTGACAGTAAAAACTACACTGATAATCCAAATGATTATATACTAGTACAAGGTAATGCAGATATGCAGAACGGTAGAGTTGTACCAAGACTCTGGACAACACAGATTACAAAGTTAGCTGAAAAAGGTGATTTAATTTTAAGTGTTCGAGCACCAGTTGGAGATATAGGTAAAACAGATTACAATGTAGTTCTCGGACGTGGGGTAGCGGCAATAAGAGGAAATGAGTTTATATTTCAATTATTGTCAAGAATGAAACAAACTAACTATTGGGCAAAATTTTCTACGGGTTCAACTTTTGAGAGTATTAATTCAAGTGATATAAAATTAGCTGAAATTTATTTACCAAGTCAAGAAGAACAATCCGCTATCGGCTCTCTTTTCCGCAACATCGACGACCTTCTGGCTAGCTACAAGGACAATCTAATCAATTACCAATCTCTCAAGGCGACCATGCTCTCCAAGATGTTTCCCAAAGCTGGGCAGACTGTTCCTGAGATACGTTTGGATGGATTTGACGGTGAGTGGGAAAAAGTAAAGCTGAAAGATGTAACTGAGAGTATTGAATACGGAGTAAATGCTTCAGCTAAGGAATTTGATGGAGAAAATAAATATATTCGTATAACTGATATTGATGATGTTTCTCGAAAATTTAAAGAAGATAGTTTAACATCTCCAGACATTGACGTAAGTGAATGCGACAACTATCTGTTGTGCGAGAAAGATATATTATTTGCTCGTACTGGCGCAAGTGTTGGGAAAACTTATCTTTATGTTAAGAAAGATGGCAAAGTTTATTTCGCCGGTTTCTTGATTCGTGCTCGAATAAAAGACAAATTTGATTCAAAATTTATTTTTCAAAATACATTGACTGATAGATTCACACAGTATGTAAAAGTAACTTCTCAAAGATCGGGGCAACCAGGAGTTAATGGTAAGGAATATGGGGAATATGAGTTGTATTTACCAAATTATGAAGAACAACAAGCCATTGGTGCCTACTTTTCAAACCTTGATAACCTCATCAACTCTTACCAAGAAAAAATTTCTCAGCTTGAGATTTTGAAAAAGAAACTCTTGCAGGATATGTTTATATAGGAGATTAATTTTGGGTAATGAAGAATTATTAAACACAGTAAATTCACTAACTAATACTTATTATGCTGCTCTAGGTTTTGTTGCGACTGTAATATTAGGAATTCTGGCATTTGTATTTTGGGATAGAGTAAATTTTAAAAAATCTCTTGAAAAAGAATTTAAAACTATTTTAAAAGAAGAACTTAAGAATCAAAAGTTTGAAATAGATTATTACTATTTGAAGTATTTGCCATTCATTAAAAAATTAGAAACATACTATAAGGGTATGGGGATTAAAAAAGGTGGAATGATACGACCTTTTCTGAAATATTGTGATGGACCATTGAATGAGATGATAGCTTTGTATAATCGTTGTGTAAATACGTCTTTTCAACCATTTTTCGAAAGTTATTCAAGAGATTATTACGATATCTGTTACAATATAATAGAAGACACAAGAGAATTTGTAACTTATAGATTAGATACGTTAACAGAAATGGAGCTAAACGCTATAGTAAAAGTGAATAATTATATACCACAATTGAATTATATATTTACAAAATATGATTATTTAGAGTTTAAAGCAATTGTATTGGATAAAACTAATTAAACTATTTTTATGTATTGTTGAAACGATTAAGGATAGAAAGAAACATTATGGAAACAACACAAACGTCCCAGTCGCTTTACCAAGCCCTGTGGAACTCAGCGGATGTTCTCCGCTCTAAGATGGATGCCAATGACTACAAGTCCTATCTCTTGGGCATGGTCTTTTATAAGTATCTGTCAGATAAGATGCTCTTTTTCGTGGCGGAGACTATGGAGGAGGGTAGTGAGAGTCTAGAGGCTGCTCTTGAGGTCTATCGTAACTACTATGAGGATGCGGACACCCACGAGGATCTTCTTGCAGTGATGAAGGACGAACTCAACTATAGTATCAAGCCTGAGTTGACCTTTACGGCTCTAGTAGCACGTGTCAATGAGGGGACTTTCCAGCTGGAAGATTTGGCTCAGGGTTTTCGAGATATTGAGCAGAGTGATGAACTCTATGAAAACCTCTTTGAAGATATTGACCTCTATTCCAAAAAGCTAGGGGCAACTCCGCAAAAGCAAAACCAAACGGTGGCGGCGGTCATGAAGGAGTTGGCTGTGCTAGATGTGGCTGGTCATGCTGGTGATATGCTGGGGGATGCCTATGAGTATCTAATTGGTCAGTTTGCGACTGACTCGGGTAAGAAGGCTGGTGAGTTCTATACACCTCAGCCTGTTACCAAACTTATGACTCAGATTGCCTTTTTAGGTCGTGAGGATCAGCTAGGCTTTACCATCTATGATGCGACTATGGGCTCTGGCTCTCTCTTGCTCAATGCCAAGAAATACTCTCACAAACCACAGACAGTGGTCTACTTTGGTCAGGAACTCAATACCTCGACCTATAACCTAGCTCGGATGAATATGATTCTACACGGTGTTCCTGTTGAGAATCAATTTCTCCACAATGCCGATACACTAGATGAAGATTGGCCGACTCAAGAACCGACCAACTTTGACGGTGTTCTCATGAACCCTCCATACTCTGCCAAGTGGTCTGCTAGCTCTGGCTTTATGGCGGATCCTCGTTTCTCTCCTTTTGGGAAACTGGCGCCCCAGTCCAAGGCTGACTTTGCCTTTCTCTTGCATGGTTACTACCATCTCAAGCAGGATAATGGGGTTATGGCTATCGTCCTTCCTCACGGTGTTCTTTTCCGTGGCAATGCGGAGGGAACCATTCGTAAGGCCTTGTTAGAAGAAGGGGCTATTGACACAGTTATCGGTCTACCTGCTAATATCTTTTTTAATACCAGTATTCCGACCACGGTTATCATTCTCAAAAAGAACCGTACCAATCGTGATGTTTACTTTATCGATGCCTCTAAGGAGTTTGATAAGGGGAAAAACCAGAATATCATGACGGATGCTCATATCGAGAAGATTCTGGAAGCCTACAAGTCACGTGAGGAAATTGACAAGTTTGCCCATCTGGCAAGTTATGAAGAAATCGTTGAAAATGACTATAACCTCAATATCCCTCGCTATGTAGATACCTTTGAGGAAGAAGAAGTCGAACCACTGACAGATATCGTCAGCAAGATCAATACGACAAATCAAGCAATCCAAAACCAAACCGCTTCTCTACTTGAAATGCTCGGTCAACTACACGGAACCACACCGGAAGCCGATGCTGAACTCAAAAAGTTTTTGAAAGAGTTTGAAGGGTGATGGGGAAATAGTTAGATACATCTATCAGATTTGAAATCCCAGCCAAGTTAACTTTTGGCTGGTTTTTGTTTTCTAAAGATGATATAATTAAATTACCTAAAAGGTAATTCAATTTAAAGGAAAGGGACATATGAAGCTTATCTATACAAATAAAACTGTTGAAAAGCAGTGCACAGAGCTAAGGCGAGCGAAAAAGGATTTTTCGGATAAGGTTGCTGTAAAGTTGCATCTCTTGATTAACTTTTTGGAAGCAGTAGATTCTTTGGCTAGTGTGACAGCTTTTCCTAAATATCACTTTCACCAACTCAAGGGAAAGAGAAAAAGTCAGTTTGCTTTGGATATAGATGGTCGGAAAAGTTCCTATCGGTTGATTATCGGTTTTCGTGAAGAGGATTTAGAAAAGGTGTTTCCAAATCCTGTTGAGATCGAAATCTTAAAAATAGAGGAGGTCAGCAATCACTATGAGTAATAAAATTGTTGAATATAAAGACCTGATTGCTTTTCATCCAGGTCAGTATGTCAGTGAGTTAATCGAAGATTATAACGTAACGCAGAAAGAATTTGCGGAGCGTTTGGGAGTTTCAGCAAAGACTATCAGCAAGCTCGTCAATGCTGAGGAGTCCATTAGTAAAGAGACGGCTCATAAGTTAGCCAGGCTAAGCGGAGTTTCTATGCAAACCTGGCTCAATCTTCAAAATGCTTATGATGTAAAAGTGGCTGAGATTGCAGAGGAAAGAGAGCTTGAAGAAGGTAGCGAGAAAGACATCTGTGAGATGATTGATTTCAAGTATTTTAAGGAAAAAGGTTACGTTCCAGATAAACGCTATAGCTTGAAGGAAAAGATTATCGAGCTTCGCAAGATTCTCGGTGTGGTCAGTTTGGAAAAGCTCACATCTTTTAACCATCTAGTCAGTTATCGGAATACGCGTGAGTTTACGACTAAAAGTATCGTGAACTCTAATATCATGCTGGAGTTGGCATCTAAAAAAGCACGTGATACAACAACTACCAAGCTCAATCGCAAAAAGCTAGAGAAAAGCCTGCCGGCTTTAAGAGAGTTGACCAGACAGGAACCAGAAGCCTTTTCTCAACGCTTGTACGATATCTTATTAGACTGCGGTGTTGTCCTAGTAGGTCTACCTGCGTTACCAAATGCTAATCTGAATGGAGCGACTAAAAAATTCAGTAACGGCAGTGCCTTGCTTTTACTCACGGATAGAAACAAAGCATCTGATATTTTCTGGTTCTCACTCTTTCATGAGATAGGACATATTCTGGAAAATGATTTTTCATCTGATGATGGGAATAGCGAATCCTATCTTCGTTCTGAGGAACAGGCAGATCAGTTTGCAAAAGATTTCTTGATTAGTCCAGAAGATTACCAGACTTTTGTCAAAAAAGGAAACTTTGATAAGTCAGACATTCTTCGCTTTTCTGAGGAGATAGATATTCATCCAAGCGTCGTTTTAGGCAGATTACAAAATGAGGGTATTCTCGGTTTTGACCGTTTCCGAGAACTAAAAGAAAATTATTACTTTGTTTCTTGAATCTATCGAAAGTTGTAGAAGATGAAAAAAGTTTCACACGGTTAGTAATTATTATTTCTTTTTTCGCTCATATTCCGCTCATTTTTAAGATACAACTTTGTTTCCATATTCCCGGGGAACTAGTAGAAAGTAAGGAGAAATATGGAAAATAACAACCAACGTGCCCTTTGCCAGCAACTCTGGGCGAGAAACAAATACCTGGTTTTGAGTCATTCCAGCAATATTTACAATGATATTCGTCAGTATCTCAAGAATGAAGAGGTGGAGGTAAGTCATGTTCAAGAACTGATCGATTGTGCCTGCCAGATTCCAGAACACAGGGGTCAGGTTTGCAATGCCTTTCAGCATATTTGGGGTTATTTCAAAAAGAAAGCGACAGATGCTGAGCGCAAGGGCTACATGCTCTTGCTGGACAGCTACCGCTTTGGTCAGGCTTCTCAGGAAGACTTGATCGCTAAGACTCGAGACTTGCTTGATCGTTATCCAAATACCTACTTGCAATATTCGACTTTACTGAAAGGAGACTCCCATGAGACTTTGGCATGAGGCTTTGATTTCACAGCTTCCTCGTCCTCAACTCTTGGGGCAACATCGAGAGTGTTGCGCCCTGCGTGGCAATGGCTGGGGCAGAAAGCATGCGACGGTGGACTATGTCTTTACCCACTCGCCCTATCATCTCTATGCCTATCATGAATTGATCATGGAGGAAATGACTGATCGTGGCTACAATGTCAGTCTAGAATGGTTGGATAAAAACTACCGTGGCAAGACTTGTTCCCCTTATGAAGATTTAGCAGAGGAAAAGTTGACTAGTCCTATATACAGCGAACATGACGCTGCCTACTATGAGGAGTGTTTAGCTAATCTCCGAGAGAAGGGGATAGAGCTGGAATAATTGTAAGAATTATCAGCACTTTTTAACTCTCCTTGTAATTTTTTGAATAATAAAGATGAGACCTTTGGAGTTTTTCTAAGGTCTTCTTTTTATGAGTGTTCAAATTTACTTTTAATAACTTTTGAGTTATAATTAAAAATCAAGCGTGAGTTGAAGAACTTAAAAGAAAGAGGGTTAAGTGATGAAGAATAGTGCTATTGGGAGTAACTGGAAGGATGTCCGGTCAGAACTCTTTACCAAGGAGGAAATCCTTGAAAGTGATATGCGAGTGGCTATCATGAGCGAGTTGATTGAGGCCAGACATGAGCAAGGAATCAGTCAGAAAAAGCTAGAAGAACTGAGTGGAGTAAGTCAGCCTGTCATAGCTAGGATGGAAACAGGAAAGACTAGTCCTCAGTTGGACACAGTCTTGAAAGTCCTAGCCAGTTTAGGAAAGACACTAGCAGTCGTTCCACTTGAACAGGGGAAAAGTTGACCAGAATCAGTTATAGTCTTTTCTAATAACAAGTCATAGTCACTTATAAGAATTACTAATAACGCGTTTGAACCGTCTAACTAAAATACAGCTATAAAACAAGCTACACAAAGGATTTGAGGCGTTTGTCTCAAGTCTTTTTCTTTTGTTTAAAACAGAGGTATAGTTTCAAACTATATCAAAGCCTAATTTTTTACAATTATACAGACGCTTTCTTTTCTGTTAAGATAGTTTCAACAACAAATTTTGGAGGACACATCATGTCAACTACAATCATCGGTTTCCCTCGTTTGGGCGAATTCCGCGAATTAAAATTTACAACTGAAAAATACTTTAGAAAAGAAATCTCAGAAGAAGAACTCTTGGCAGCCGCAAAAGACTTGCGTGCTAAACACTGGAACATTGTCAAAGAAAAAGGCATCACTGAAATTCCATCAAATGACTTTTCTCACTATGACAACTTCCTAGATGCAGCTTTCCTCTTCAATGTGGTACCTGCTTCAGTTCAAAACTTGGACTTGTCTGACCTTGAGCGCTACTTCGCTTTGGGTCGTGGTTACCAAGGAGAAAAAGGGGACGTTCGCGCCCTTCCAATGAAGAAATGGTTCAACACCAACTACCACTACATCGTTCCTAAATTTGAAAAAGACACTCAAGTAAAACTTGCAGGTCACAAAATCTTTGATGAGTTCCAAGAAGCAAAAGAACTTGGATTGAACACTCGCCCAGTTCTTGTAGGTCCATTCACTTTCCTTCAATTGTCAGACTTTGAAGAAGGCGTGAAAGCAGAAGACTTCGTAGACAGCTTAGTGGTTGCTTACCAAGAAGTTTTTGCTAAATTGGCTGAACTTGGTGCGACTCGTATCCAATTGGATGAAGCTGCTCTTGTCAAAGACTTAACAGCTGAAGAAAAAGCTCTCTTCTTGAACCTCTACAACAAACTCTTGGCTGACAAAAAAGGTCTTGAAGTCTTGCTTCAAACTTACTTCGGAGACGTTCGTGACGTTTACGCTGACCTTGTAAACTTGCCAGTAGATGCTATCGGTCTTGATTTTGTTGAAGGTAAGAAAACTCTTGAATTGGTTAAAGGTGGCTTCCCAGCTGACAAGACTCTTTATGCAGGTATTGTCAATGGTAAAAACATCTGGCGTAACAACTACGAAAAGAGCTTGGCTGTTCTTGATCAAATTCCAGCTGAAAACATTGTCTTGACAAGCTCATGCTCACTTCTTCATGTGCCATTTACAACTGCTAATGAAGAATTTGAACCAGCAATCTTGAACCACTTTGCCTTTGCAGTTGAAAAATTGGATGAGATTCGTGATTTGGATGCTATCCGCAATGGTCAAGGTGAAGCAGCTCTTGTGGCCAACAAAGAATTCTTTGCGACTGAGCGTGTGGGTGAAAATGCGGAACTTCGTGCGCGCATCGCTGGCTTGACAGACGCAGACTACACTCGTTTGCCAGCATTTGCAGAACGTGAAGCTATCCAAGAAGAAGCTTTCAAACTTCCAGCTCTTCCAACAACAACTATCGGTTCATTCCCTCAAACTAAAGAAGTTCGTGCTAAACGTTTGGCTTACCGTAAAGGTGAATTGTCTCAAGAAGAGTACGATGCTTTCCTTGCTGAAACGATCGACGAATGGATCAAATGGCAAGAAGATATTGACTTTGATGTCCTTGTTCACGGTGAATTTGAGCGTAACGACATGGTTGAGTACTTCGGTCAAAACTTGTCAGGTTACCTCTTCTCTAAAAATGGTTGGGTACAGTCATACGGTATGCGTGGGGTTAAACCACCAATCATCTGGGGTGATGTCACTCGTCTTAACCCAATCACTGTTAAATGGTCTAGCTATGCACAAAGCCGTACAAACAAACCTGTTAAAGGGATGTTGACTGGACCTGTTACAATTCTTAACTGGTCATTCCCACGTGAAGACATCTCTATCAAGGATTCTACTCTTCAAATCGCCCTTGCTATCAAGGATGAAGTGCTTGACCTTGAAGCTGCTGGTGTGAAAATCATCCAAATCGATGAGGCTGCTCTTCGTGAGAAATTGCCACTCCGTCGTAGCGACTGGTACGAAGACTACCTTGACTGGGCAATTCCTGCCTTCCGCTTGGTACACTCAACAGTAGCGCCAGACACACAAATCCACACTCACATGTGTTACTCAGAATTTACAGATATCATCCCAGCTATCGACAACATGGATGCGGACGTTATCTCATTTGAGGCTAGCCGTTCAAACCTTGAAATCTTGGACGAACTCAAAGCGAAAAACTTCCAAACAGAAGTGGGACCTGGGGTTTACGATATCCACTCACCTCGTGTGCCAAATGAAGGCGAAATCGACCACACAATCGAAGCCATCCTTGCTAAAGTGCCAAGCAAGAAAGTTTGGATCAACCCTGACTGTGGTTTGAAAACACGTGGTATTCCAGAAACAAAAGAAAGCTTGATCCGCCTTGTTGAAGCAGCGAAAGCTGCGCGTGAGAAATTGTAAGATAGGATTCTCTAAAAGCGCTGTTTGGTCAATCTGCCTGTTTCACTTGGATTCTAGGAATCCAGCTAACGAAAAAAATCAACTAGAAAAGGATAATGACTATGTCACGCCAAACACCGTCACTCTCATTTGAAGTGTTCCCTCCCAACCCAGCCGTGGGTAATGATAACATTATTTCTGCTCTTCAAAATATGCAGGAGTTGGCTCCCCACTTTATCAGTGTAACTGCCAGCAATAATAAATTTAATATCAAGGAAACGACGGTTCGTTTGGCTGACTTTATCCAAAATGATTTGGCGATTCCGACTATTGCTCACTTGCCAGCTATCTATCTGACCAAGGACAAGGTTGCTGAAACCATTGCCGACTTGGACAAGGTTGGTGTCCAGAAAATCTTGGCTCTTCGTGGGGATATTATTCCTGATGTGGAACCACAAAAGGATTTCCGCTACGCAACTGACTTGATTGAGTTCATCAAGGAACAAGCCCCTCACTTTGATATTGTTGGTGCTTGTTATCCAGAAGGCCATCCAGATTCACCAAATCAGATTTCAGATATCCAAAATCTTAAGAAGAAAGTGGATGCAGGTTGTTCGAGCCTCGTAACTCAGCTTTTCTTTGACAATGAGCGCTTCTATGATTTCCAAGACAAGTGCATCTTGGCTGGGATTGATGTTCCCATTCATGCAGGGATTATGCCAATTCTGAATCGAAATCAGGCTCTCCGCCTCTTGAAGACTTGTGAAAATATCCATCTTCCACGCAAATTTAAAGCTATCTTAGACAAGTATGAGCATGACCCTGAGTCGCTCAGAGCAGCAGGACTTGCCTATGCAGTGGACCAAATCGTGGACTTGGTAACTCAGGATGTGGCTGGTGTGCATCTCTACACTATGAACAATGCTGAAACAGCAAAATACATCCACCAAGCGACCCATGCCTTGTTTAATCATCAGTCTCTAGGATAATAAAAAGCAAACCATTCTTCTCAAGTGAGGGGAATGGTTCCTTTTTAATGGTAAAGACCGCACTTTTTAAGAAAAATATGATAAAATAGACTCTGTACGTACTTGATACAAAGATGAGGGTATTAAAAAAATAATGCATTTAAACTGAAAGTCTTAGATGTTTTAGCATCAAATCTTTCTGATAACTAACGGTAGGAAAGAGCGACACGAACGAGTCAAATCGATGTTATTTGACGAGAGAGTTAGTAAAGCATTTAGCTAATTGCCTGATAGCGATTAGCGTGAAAGGATTAGATGCTTTAGTATCAAATCTTTCTAATGATTTGTATCTTGAGAATTGAACTCGCCTACAACTCTGTGGAAAAAGATAAATCTGCCTAGGAGCAGTCGCTCCGTCGTTCGATTTCCTATTTTCCTTTGAGTTGCTTGACGGCTTAGTATCTTGAGTAATTGAACCCGGCCGAAAAGCTGTGTAAAAAAGATAAACTGTCTTGTCTTCATCGAAGACTTCGTCAGTTTCCTATTTTTACTTTGCTTTTGACGTCCTTGGTATCTTGAGAATTGAACAAGCCTACAACTCTTTGGAAAAAGATAAATCTGCCTAGGAGCAGTCGCTCCGTCGTTCGATTTCCTATTTTCCTTTGAGTTGCTTGACGGCTTAGTATCTTGATTTTTGTAGGCAAGGCGTATAATTTCATCAATCCAAAGGGGATTAAAATGACAAAACAAGTGTTTCAAACGACTTTTGCGGGTCGTGAGTTAATTGTAGAGACTGGTCAGGTTGCTAAGCAAGCAAATGGCTCTGTTGTCGTACGTTACGGTGAGTCAACTGTCTTGACTGCTGCCGTTATGTCTAAGAAAATGGCAACTGGGGATTTCTTCCCACTTCAAGTCAACTACGAAGAAAAAATGTATGCAGCTGGGAAGTTTCCTGGTGGCTTTATGAAACGTGAAGGACGCCCTTCAACAGATGCAACCTTGACAGCGCGTTTGATTGACCGTCCAATCCGTCCTATGTTTGCGGAAGGCTTCCGTAACGAAGTACAAGTCATCAATACGGTGCTTTCTTATGATGAAAATGCCTCTGCACCTATGGCAGCTATGTTTGGTTCATCCTTGGCGCTTTCTATCTCAGATATTCCATTTGACGGACCAATCGCTGGGGTACAGGTGGGCTATGTAGATGGCCAAATCATCATCAACCCAAGTCAAGAACAAGCAGAGCAATCTCTTCTTGAATTGACAGTAGCTGGTACCAAACACGCTATTAACATGGTTGAGTCTGGAGCCAAAGAATTATCGGAAGAAATCATGTTGGAAGCTCTTCTGAAAGGGCATGAAGCAGTCAAAGAATTGATTGCCTTCCAAGAAGAAATCGTTGCTGCTGTCGGTAAAGAAAAAGCAGAAGTGGAATTACTTCATGTAGATGCTGAATTGCAAGCTGAAATCATCGCAGTCTACAACAGTGATCTCCAAAAAGCGGTTCAAGTAGAAGAAAAATTGGCTCGCGAAGCTGCAACTCAATCAGTTAAAGACCAAGTGACTGCTGTTTACGAAGAAAAATATGCGGACCACGAAGAATTTGACCGTATCATGCGTGATGTGGCTGAAATCCTGGAACAAATGGAACACGCAGAAGTGCGCCGTTTGATTACAGAAGATAAGGTTCGTCCTGACGGCCGTAAGGTTGATGAAATTCGTCCTTTGGATGCGGTTGTTGACTTCCTTCCTCGTGTGCACGGTTCTGGTCTCTTCACTCGTGGACAAACTCAGGCTCTTTCAGTTTTGACTTTGGCCCCAATGGGAGAAACTCAAATCATTGATGGTTTGGATCCAGAGTATAAGAAACGCTTTATGCACCACTATAACTTCCCCCAATACTCTGTTGGGGAAACTGGTCGTTATGGTGCACCTGGTCGTCGTGAAATCGGTCACGGTGCTCTTGGAGAGCGTGCCCTTGCTCAAGTCTTGCCAAGTTTGGAAGAATTCCCATACGCTATCCGCCTGGTAGCAGAAGTTTTAGAATCAAACGGTTCTTCATCTCAAGCTTCTATCTGTGCAGGAACTCTTGCTCTTATGGCTGGTGGTGTACCAATCAAGGCGCCAGTAGCTGGTATTGCCATGGGACTTATCTCAGATGGAAATAACTATACAGTCTTGACAGATATCCAAGGTTTGGAAGACCACTTTGGAGACATGGACTTCAAGGTTGCTGGTACTCGTGACGGGATTACAGCCCTACAAATGGATATCAAGATCCAAGGGATTACTGCAGAAATCTTGACTGAGGCTCTTGCCCAAGCCAAGAAAGCACGTTTTGAAATTCTTGATGTGATTGAAGCAACGATTCCAGAAGTTCGTCCAGAATTGGCTCCAACTGCTCCGAAAATTGATACCATCAAGATTGATGTGGACAAGATTAAGATTGTCATCGGTAAAGGTGGAGAAACAATCGACAAGATTATCGCTGAAACAGGCGTTAAGATTGATATCGATGAAGAAGGAAATGTATCTATCTACTCTAGCGATCAAGATGCCATTAATCGTGCTAAAGAGATTATTGCTGGTTTGGTTCGTGAAGCTAAGGTGGACGAAGTTTACCGTGCTAAAGTCGTTCGTATCGAGAAATTTGGTGCCTTTGTTAACCTCTTTGATAAGACAGATGCCCTTGTTCATATCTCTGAGATGGCTTGGACGCGTACCAATAATGTCGAAGACTTGGTAGCAATCGGGGATGAAGTTGATGTTAAGGTTATCAAGATTGATGAAAAAGGACGTGTGGATGCTTCTATGAAAGCCCTTCTTCCTCGTCCTCCAAAACCTGAACGTGATGAAAAAGGTGAAAAATCAGAGCGTCCTCACCGCCCACGTCATCACAAGGATCACAAACCTAAGAAAGAATTTACAGAAACACCAAAAGATTCAGAATAAGAAAAGGAGAAATGTATGGGATGGTGGCGCGAAACCATTGATATCGTAAAAGAAAATGATCCAGCGGCCCGCACCACTTTGGAGGTTTTGCTGACTTATCCAGGTGTCAAGGCCTTGGCGGCCCACCGTCTCTCGCATTTTCTCTGGAAGCATGGCTTCAAACTCCTGGCTCGTATGCACAGTCAGTTCTGGCGCTTTTGGACTCAGATTGAGATTCATCCAGGAGCTCAGATTGATTCAGGTGTTTTCATCGACCACGGCTCTGGTCTGGTGATTGGGGAGACAGCGATTGTTGAAAAAGGCGTTCTTCTCTATCACGGAGTGACTCTTGGTGGGACGGGTAAGGATGTTGGTAAACGCCATCCGACCGTGCGAAAGGGAGCTCTCATATCAGCTCATGCCCAAGTCATTGGACCAGTGGAAATCGGCGAAAATGCCAAGGTCGGTGCAGCAGCAGTTGTTGTGGCAGACGTACCTAGTGATGTGACGGTTGTCGGTATTCCTGCTAAGATTGTCCGTGTTCATGGTAAGAAGGATGAACCGGTCATTCACGAAGTCGAAGAAAAACGAGAGTACTACGTCAATAAACTCGAGCAGGCTAAAGAAGCCAGTCACAGATCGTCTGGGTTGTAGAGGATAGCTATATGATTCAAGCAAGAAACAAGTTAAGCCAAGAGGAGCTATCTGAGGCGAAAAAACTAATTAACTGTTGCCAAAACTATGATGGTACCTATCGTGATCCCTATCTTTCTAACATGCTTAATTTTGACCCAAACATGCCCGCCTTTTTCCTTTATTATGAAAAAGGCGAACTTGTTGGTTTCTTAACTGTCTATGCTGATGACCAAGACGTGGAAGTGACGATACTGGTTCATCCAGATCATCGTCGTCAAGGAATTGCGCGTGCTTTGTTTACGAGTTTTGAGAAAGAAACGGTTGCTTTTTCTATTCGTTCAGTCACTTTTCAGACAGAACGTATTTTTCTAGAGCGTCATCCTGATTTTGTCAGCAACTGGGGATTGGTTGAGGATGAAGAGACAGAAACTTGGTTAGGTAAGGATAGAAAATCTTATCCGTTAGCAAAGGTTTCTAATCTTGAAGTTTTGTTAGCAGATCGTTCCTATCAGGATCAAATCAGTCAGTTAAAATTTCAGGCATTTTCAGAGGAACATGAATCGAGAGAAGTTGTGGATAGATATATCGCTGAAGCTCTGAAGGATGCAGAAAGTCACTTATATATTTTATTAAAAGACGGTCAGGTTATTGGAACTTGCACGGTAGATTTGTCGACTAATACGAATTACTTCTACGGTTTGGCAATATCAAAACTTGAACGTGGCAAAGGCTATGGAAGCTACTTAGCAAAATCTCTAGTCAATCAACTGATTGAGCAAAATGATAAGGAGTTCCAAATTGCAGTAGAAGACAGCAACGTAGGTGCCAAGCGCTTGTATGAAAAAATCGGCTTTGTCAAACAGACACAGGTAGTTTATCTGAATGAGAAAGGAGCAAGGGATTCCGAAGTGTAGAGATATTCGGACTGAAATTTAATTGAACTCTTAGTGATGAAACTAACTGTTCTTGGATTTTAGCTTTCCTGACTATTATTTTATGATTAAAATCTATGACACCATGTCTCGTGATTTGCGAGAATTTATACCGATTGAGGACGGTAAGGTTAAGATGTATGTCTGTGGGCCTACAGTATATAACTATATCCACGTGGGGAATGCTCGTTCAACGGTGGCTTTTGATACCATTCGTCGTTACTTCGAATACCGTGGTTATGAGGTTGCCTATATTTCCAATTTCACGGATGTGGATGATAAGATTATCAACCGTGCCAAGGAAGAAGGGATCACGCCTCAGGAGGTTGCGGACAAGTACATCGCTGCCTTTCGTGAGGATGTGACGGCCTTGGGCGTCAAACCTGCGACTCGCCATCCGCGTGTGGTAGAGTTTATGGCTGACATTATCCATTTTGTGGAAGACTTGATCGAGAAAGGTTTTGCTTACGAGAGTCAAGGGGATGTCTACTTCCGTGTAGAAAAATCCCACAACTATGCCAAATTAGCCAATAAAACCTTGGAAGATTTGGAGCTAGGTGCATCAGGTCGTACTGATGAAGAAACAGCTCGCAAGGAAAATCCTGTAGACTTTGCACTATGGAAAGCTGCTAAACCTGGCGAGATTTCTTGGGACAGTCCTTGGGGACCTGGTCGTCCAGGCTGGCATATCGAGTGTTCGGTCATGTCGACAGAGATTTTGGGAGATACCATTGATATCCACGGTGGTGGAGCCGATCTCGAGTTTCCTCACCATACCAATGAAATTGCCCAGTCAGAAGCCAAAACAGGCAAGACTTTTGCCAATTACTGGATGCACAATGGTTTTGTCAATATCGATAATGTCAAGATGTCCAAGTCCTTGGGGAACTTTATTACAGTTCACGACGCTCTTAAAACCCTTGATGGGCAAGTACTTCGATTCTTCTTTGCGACTCAGCATTACCGTAAACCAATCAACTTTACGGAAAAAGCAGTGCGAGACGCTGAGACAAATCTCAAGTATCTCAAAAATACTTACGAGCAACCATTTTCTGGGACTGTAGATATTCAAGAGTTACAGGCCTTTAAAGATAAGTTTGTGGCTGCAATGGATGAAGATTTTAACTCTGCTAAT
Organism: uncultured Streptococcus sp.; assembly: GCF_963516515.1. Classification (GTDB taxonomy): domain Bacteria; phylum Bacillota; class Bacilli; order Lactobacillales; family Streptococcaceae; genus Streptococcus. The sequence continues at coordinate 17,769 of NZ_CAUQCJ010000002.1, forward strand.
GGTATTACAGTTGTCTTTGAAATGGCCAAGTGGATTAACTCTGGCAACTATGATGCAAGTGTTAAGCAGGCTCTTGCGAATATGTTAGAAGTCTTTGGAATTGTCTTTGTTGAGGAAGTTTTGGATGCAGATATCGAAGTCTTGATTCAGAAACGCCAAGAAGCGCGTGCCAATCGTGACTTCGCGACAGCGGACCAAATCCGTGACCAATTGGCTGCTCAAGGAATTAAGCTCCTCGACACCAAGGATGGAGTGAGGTGGACACGTGATTGATGTCAATCTCATTAACGGGATTGCGCTAGCTTTTGAGGGAGATGCAGTGTATTCTATGTATATTCGCCGCCATCTCATTCTCAAAGGCATGACCAAGCCCAATAAACTCCACCAAGAGGCAACCAAGTATGTGTCAGCCAAGGCTCAGGCTCATCTGATTTCCCTTATGTTGGATGAGAAAGTTCTGACGGAAAAAGAAGAAGAAATCTACAAACGTGGCCGCAATACCAATAGCCATACAAAGGCTAAAAATGCCGATGTGGTGACTTACCGCATGTCTACAGGTTTTGAAGCTGTGATGGGCTATCTCCATATGACTGAAAATCTGGAACGTCTTGAGAGCTTGATTTCATGGTGCATCCAAAAAGTGGAGGGCTAGGGCATGATGGCAAAAGAACTACAAGACTGGTTTCCTGAGGCTCAGATTTTAGACCAACCAGTAGAGAAAGAGGGTTACTTAACTCTTCCTTTAGCTTCTCAGCAGTGGATTTTGCTGAATGAAGCTGGGCTCAGTGAGCGTGAAAAGCAGTTGGTTGCTCTTTTGACTCAGCAAGAGCAGGCTCGTTCGCTCAATCCTTGGTATTCCTATCTGATTGAGGGGAAGGGACAGGTACCACAAGCTTTTAAAAAGATTCAGTTGGTTTATTGCCATCTTTCCTATTTTCAGCAGGAAAATCTAGCTTCTTGGCTAGATATGATGCGGACTCTTTTTCCGAACTGTCAGGCGGTGCTTCAGGTCGGAGCTCAGGACTATGTTTTCGTGCTTCAACAAGATAAGTACACCTCTGTACGAGCTATTTTAAGTGATACGATTGAAGCGGTTGAGTATGACTTTGGACTACGTCTGTCTATCATGTTAGGACAGGTTTGGTCTCAGACGGGAAATCAAACCCTATCAGACTTAATCAAAGCTGAGCGCGACTTGTTCAAGACTTGGTGGCGTCAGGGGCACCAAGGTGTTCATACCTTCTCACAACTCTATTTGTGGAGTATGGGAGCAAGACTTGTGGACCTGAGAGTAATCAAAGAATGCTTGCACCAGATGATTTTGGATCAGGATCAGATTCAGGAAATCATTCTCTCTCTTTGGGAAAATAGTGCCGTTCTCACTAAAACAGCCCAGCAACTCTACCTGCACCGTAATTCTCTCCAATACAAGATTGATAAATGGGAAGAATTGACTGGGCTTCAGTTGAAGGAATTGACCGACCTGACCTTGTGTTATCAGTTGATTTTACCAGATATTCTCTAAAGTTTTGTGCAAGTTGCACAGAACTTTTTTATTTTTTTGGTCACCTTGCCATAGAAAAGTTAAGCGTTTTCATATATAATAAAACTATCAAAAGACAAAAGGAGTTCACCTCATGGTAGAATTAAATCTTAAAAATATTTACAAAAAATATCCAAACAGCGAACACTATTCAGTTGAAGATTTCAACTTGAACATCAAAGACAAAGAGTTCATCGTTTTCGTAGGACCTTCAGGATGTGGTAAATCAACTACTCTCCGTATGATTGCAGGTCTTGAAGACATCACAGAAGGTACTGCCTCTATCGATGGCGTGGTTGTCAACGACGTGGCTCCAAAAGACCGTGACATCGCCATGGTATTCCAAAACTACGCTCTTTACCCACACATGACTGTTTATGACAACATGGCTTTCGGTTTGAAATTGCGTAAATACAGCAAAGAAGACATTGACAAACGTGTGCAAGAAGCAGCTGAAATCCTTGGATTGAAAGAATTCTTGGAACGTAAACCTGCTGACCTTTCAGGTGGTCAACGTCAACGTGTTGCCATGGGTCGTGCCATTGTCCGTGATGCAAAAGTATTCTTGATGGACGAACCTTTGTCAAACTTGGATGCTAAACTTCGTGTATCAATGCGTGCTGAAATCGCTAAAATCCACCGTCGTATCGGAGCTACAACTATCTATGTAACTCACGACCAAACAGAAGCGATGACACTTGCAGACCGTATCGTTATCATGTCAGCAACTAAGAACCCTGCTGGTACAGGTACTATCGGACGTGTAGAACAAATCGGTACTCCTCAAGAAGTTTACAAAAACCCAGTTAACAAATTCGTAGCAGGATTCATCGGAAGCCCAGCTATGAACTTCATCAATGTGAAATTGGTTGGTAGCGAAATTGTTTCAGACGGTTTCCGTTTGAAAGTTCCAGAAGGAGCTTTGAAAGTTCTTCGTGAAAAAGGTTACGAAGGTAAAGAATTGATCTTCGGTATCCGTCCAGAAGACGTGAATGCAGAAGAAGCATTCCTTGAAACATTCCCAGATTCAGTTGTAAAAGCTACTATCTCTGTATCAGAATTGCTTGGTTCAGAATCTCACCTTTACTGCCAAGTTGGTAAAGACGAATTCGTTGCTAAAGTTGATGCTCGTGACTACTTGCAAACAGGTGCAACAGTTGAACTTGGATTTGACTTGAACAAAGCACACTTCTTCGATGTAGAAACTGAAAGAACAGTTTACTAAGATAAAGAAAATCAAAACACTGCTAGAAATCTGGCGGTGTTTTTTGGCGATTGAGTAGAAAAAACTCCAGGTAAATTCCAGGAGAATGTGGTTGGTTATTTAAACTTGAATCCTTCGTAAATAAGCTCTGCTTTTGGATTTTGTTTTTTAATTTGCTTGGCGATTGCCTTCATCATAGAAAGAGGACCACACATATAGACGCTTGCATGTTCGGGTACTTCTTCTTGCTCAAAATGAAGATAGCCGTCTTTCCTACTGTCTACTAGATGGAGTTCAAAATTAGGATTTTTCTGAGCATAGTCACGAAGCAAATCTAGATAAACTGCATTTTCCTCTCCACGGAAGCTATAGTAGAAGTGAACCTGTTTATCTAAAATAGGATGTTCACGGATGTAAGAGATGAAGGGGGTAATCCCAATACCTCCAGCAATCCAAAACTGATTTTCTCGTCCTTCTTCTATAATCATGTGTCCGTAAGCTCTGTCTACGCTTACTTTGCTACCGACTTGAAGATTGTCATAGATATTCTTGGTATGGTCGCCTGAATTTTTGACAGTAAAGTAGAGAGTTTGACCATGACCTCCTGAGATAGAAAAGGGATGTGGAGCACTTTCAAAGCCTTCTTGGAAAATCTTTAGAAAGGCAAATTGTCCTGATTGATAGTTGAAAGGTCTGCTAAGATGGATTTGAATTTCTATAGTATCGTGATTTAAGCGTTTGAGATTGGTAATTTTCCCTAGATAGGGAAAGGAAATCTTTTGATAAAGGAAGATGATGTAAAAACCAGCTAGTAAGCCTAAAAGGGCATAGCTACCAACAAGAAAACTTAGAAGATTAAATGTAAGGAGACGATTGCCTATCATCATGTAGACGTGAAAGAGTCCAAAAATATAGGCCAGGTAAACCAGGCGGTGAATCCAGCGCCAAGCTTCGTATTGGATGTATTTGCCTAAATAGGCGACAAGGATGATACTGACAAAGATATAGAGAGCAAGATTGCCAAACTGAGCGGCTAAGCGAGAGCCCCACAAACCGCCCATACTAAAGTTATGAAAGATTAGTAGGATGATGGAGAGAAAGGCTGTAAATTTGTGTACGGTGTAGACCTTCTCCAAACCGTGAAACCAGTTTTCTAGTAGTGGGAGACGAGTGGCTAGGATAAAAGTCAGAGATAGGCTTGTTAAAGCTAGTCCTGGAATCATGAATTGGGGAGAAGTGTTCATCCAAGTCAAAATAGTCAAGGCAAAACTAGCTATGATAAAGAGTAGTCCTTTGAGTGATTTCATAAAAAATTCCATTTCATTTAGATTTGATTTGTTGTAAATAAATTTGTTACATTTTATCATAGAAAAAGTATAGTGTCAAATTGAGGTCTATAAATATGCTCTACTCTCATCAAAAAACTCTCCAATTGAACTGGAGAGTGATTGTTTATTCTGCAGCTTGTTGCCAACGTTTTGCTAGCATATGAGATAGGCTAGAAATGATTAGGTTGAAGCTGAAGTAGATGAGGGCAATCAGGATATAAAGACTAAAGACCTGCTCTGGTTCGAAATAACGGCCCATGAGAATTTGACTGGCTCCAAAGAGTTCTTGCAGGGCGATAACAGAGTAGAGAAGACTGGTATCCTTAATCACGGTTACAAACTGAGAAATGATGGCTGGCAACATTTTACGAATTGCCTGTGGGAGAACGATGTGGTAGAGGATTTGGGCTGAGGTAAATCCTTGCGACATTCCTGCTTCGTACTGTCCCTTGTCCACGGCATTGAGGCCACCTCGGATAATCTCAGCTAGGGCTGCTGATGTAAAGAGGGTAAAGGCAGTAATACCTGCTGGAGTGGATTTCATCTTGAAAACTAAAAAGATAGTGAAAATCCAGAGGAGGTTGGGAACGTTACGCACAAACTCGATGTAAATGCTGGAAATGATGCGCAAGATAGGATTTTTCCCATTTCTCATGACAGCTAGCACTGTACCGATAAGGGTAGAGAGGACGATGGCAATCAGAGAAATGTAGAGGGTCAAGCCAAATCCTTTAAAGATAAAGACTAGGTTATCTGGGGTCAAAACTTCTAAAATGGATTCCATAGTAACCTCCTAAAGTGAATAGGCTTTTTTGTTGGCTTGCTCCATCTTGCGACCAAACTGGGCAACAGGAAAGCAAAGAGAGAAGTAGAGCAGGGCAGCGCCTAGAAAGGCTGGGATATAGTTTCCGTTAAGAGCCGACCAAGATTTGGTTACAAACATCAAGTCCACTCCAGAAATGATAGCGACTGTCGAGGTGTTTTTGATGAGGTTAACGATTTGATTGGTCAAAGGAGGGATAATGATACGGAAGGCCTGAGGCAAGATAATCAAGCGCATGGCACTGATATAGGTAAAGCCTTGCGACAAGGCGGCCTCCATCTGACCGCTAGGAATAGACTGAATACCTGAGCGAATCACCTCAGCGATATAGGCTCCGTGATAGAGTCCTACGCAGAGAACAGCTGTCCAATAAATCGGAATCATGATGATATGGTCACTGATTAGAGGTAGACCATAAAAAACGATGACAAACTGCACCAAGAGGGGAGTATTTTGATAAAACTCCACAAATATGCGAGCCAAAATTCTCAATATCGGACGTTTACTGGTTGACATGGCTCCGAAGAAGATGCCTAAAATCATGGCTAGGATAAAGGATCCAATCGCTAGGGCAAGAGTGAAGAGGAAACCATTGAAAAATTGTCCAAAATCCTGAAAATAGGCTGTCCAAGATGATAAATCTGTCATGGGGTGTCCTCCTTATTCTGCGGAATGGCTAGATGGTTTGAGCTTGTAACGGTCATAAAGTTTTTGTAAACTACCATCCTTGCTCCATTTAGTGACCAAGTTATCAAGATAGTCGTTGAGTTCAGTGTTTGATTTCTTGGTAACGATACCGTAGTCAGATGGCTTGAAACTATCATCTAGTAGTACTGTGCGTTTGCTGATGTAGCCAGACAGAATCGAGCGGTCAACGGAAAAGGCATCAATACGGTGAGCGTGTAGGGAAGTAATCAATTCTGGGTAGGAACCAAGTTCGACGAATTTAAAGGTTAGACCTTTCTTTTTACCCAGTTCGGTAATTAGGCGTTGGGTAATGGAACCTTGGGCAACACCGATGGTTTTTCCGTTTAGGTCCTCAATGCTTTTGATTTTGGCAGACTTATTGACCAAAAAGCCAGAAGCATCTGTGTAGTAGGGGCTGGTGAAGTTGTAGAGTTTTTTGCGTTCGTCTGTGATGGTAAAGGTCGCGATATCCATATCGACCTGTTCATTGTCTAGAAGTGGTCCACGAGTTTGTGCGGTAACAGGCACATAGCGAATCTTGACCTTGAGCTCATCAGCTACCATCTTGGCCAGGTCAGTTTCGATACCAGAATAGGTCCCTGTCTTGGGATCCTTGTAGCCAAAATTGGGAACATCTTGTTTGACACCGACAACCAGTTCGCCTCTTTTTTGAATATCTGCGACGCTGGTATCAGCCTGGACTGGTTTTGCAGCAGCAAGGCTGAAAAGGCTAATCAATAATGCGGATAAAAAGAATTTCTTTTTCATAGGCGCCTCCTTATTTGACTTTGTCACTTTCATGGTTGATGATTTTGCTGAGGAATTGTTGGGCACGAGGTTCGCTTGGATTGTCGAAAAAGTCATCGACATCTGTCGTATCTACCAAAACTTCTCCGTCAGCCATAAAGATGATGCGGTCGGCAACTTCACGGGCAAAGCCCATTTCATGGGTAACGACAATCATATTCATACCATCGTGGGCCAATTTTTGCATAACTGCCAGAACATCGCCGATGGTTTCAGGGTCAAGGGCAGATGTTGGCTCATCAAAGAGGAGGAGTTCAGGATGCATAGCGAGTCCACGTGCGATGGCAATCCGTTGTTTTTGTCCACCAGATAGCATGGCTGGATAAGAATCTTTCTTGTCCCACATATTTACAAATTCCAGATATTTTTGAGCTGTTTTTTCAGCTTCTTTTTTATCAATTCCTAGAACTTTTATGGGTGCTAGTGTTACGTTTTCTAACACTGTTTTATGCGGATAGAGGTTAAAATGTTGGAAAACCATGCCTACTTCCTTGCGAAGCGGTACCAAATCTTTCTGGCTGGCACCAGCAACTTGGTGACCATTTACTAGAAGACTTCCTTTGTCTACAGCCTCCAAACCATTGATGGTACGGATAAGAGTGGACTTCCCAGAACCAGAAGGGCCTAGGAGTACAACGACTTGCCCTTTTTCAAAACGGAGATTGATGTTGCGGAGTGCATGGTAATCTCCGTAATATTTTTCGACGTGTTCAAATTCTACTAAAGCCATAAGGAATCTCCTTTGTGTTAGATTTTATAACATGATTTTACACCAAAAGAATTGCCTTGTCAAATCATATCTGAAAAAATTCACTAAAATTTTATAAAAAGGCAATCTGGATAGAGAAAAAGCCTAAATCATGTTATAATGAAGCAATAGAATTCTTAGAAAGAGTGGATGTCTTTTTGATAACACCTACTTATGAATGGCAATTTGCCCCGCAGGTAGAAGATGCGGATTTTACAAAGATAGCCAAGAAGGCTGGACTGGGTCCTGAGGTGGCTCGGTTATTATTTGAAAGAGGGATTCAGGACCAAGAAAGTCTGAAGAAGTTTTTAGAACCTTCCTTGGAGGACTTGCATGACCCTTATCTACTCCATGATATGGACAAGGCAGTGGAACGGATTCGTCAGGCCATTGAAGAAGGGGAAAATATTCTCGTTTATGGAGACTACGATGCGGATGGTATGACTTCGGCTTCGATTGTGAAGGAAAGTTTGGAACAGCTTGGTGCTGAGTGCCGTGTTTACTTGCCCAATCGTTTTACTGATGGTTATGGACCTAATGCCAGTGTTTACAAATATTTTATCGAGCAAGAAGGAATTTCCTTGATTGTGACGGTGGATAATGGGGTTGCTGGTCATGAGGCCATTGAACTAGCCCAGTCTATGGGAGTGGATGTCATTGTGACAGATCACCATTCCATGCCTGAAACCTTACCAGATGCCTATGCTATTGTCCATCCTGAACATCCGGATGCGGACTATCCTTTCAAATATTTGGCTGGTTGCGGAGTGGCTTTCAAGTTGGCTTGTGCTCTGTTAGAAGAAGTGCAAGTGGAATTACTTGATTTGGTCGCTATTGGAACTATTGCGGATATGGTGAGTCTGACGGATGAAAACCGTATCTTGGTTCAGTATGGTCTGGAAATGTTGGGACATACTCAGCGTATTGGTCTACAAAAAATGCTAGACATGGCTGGGATTGCTGCCAATGAAGTGACAGAAGAGACAGTTGGTTTCCAGATTGCCCCTCGTTTGAATGCCTTGGGGCGCTTGGATGATCCTAATCCAGCCATTGATTTGCTGACTGGGTTTGATGAAGAGGAAGCGCACGAGATTGCCCTTATGATTCATCAGAAAAACGAAGAGCGCAAGGAAATCGTCCAGTCTATCTATGAAGAAGCCAAGACCATGGTGGATCCTGAAAAGAAGGTCCAAGTCTTGGCCAAGGAAGGCTGGAATCCTGGGGTTCTAGGAATCGTGGCTGGTCGTTTGTTGGAAGAACTAGGACAGACGGTCATCGTTCTCAATATAGAGGACGGTCGTGCCAAGGGTAGTGCTCGTAGTGTGGAAGCGGTCGATATTTTTGAAGCTCTGGATCCTCATCGAGACCTCTTTATCGCATTTGGCGGTCATGCTGGCGCAGCAGGAATGACACTGGAAGTGGAGAAACTCTCAGATTTATCTCAGGTTTTGGAAGATTATGTCCGTGAAAAAGGTACAGGTGCTGCTGGCAAGAACAAGTTAAATCTAGATGAAGAGCTGGATTTGGAGACTTTGAGTCTTGAAACAGTCAAGAACTTTGAGCGCTTGGCACCTTTTGGAATGGACAATCAGAAACCTGTCTTTTATATTAAGGATTTTCAGGTCGAAAGTGCCCGTACTATGGGAGCAGGCAATGCCCATCTCAAGCTGAAAATTTCCAAGGGTGAGGCGAGTTTTGAAGTGGTAGCCTTTGGCCAAGGCAGATGGGCAACAGAGTTTTCTCAAACCAAGAATCTAGAGCTGGCAGTCAAATTGTCTGTCAATCAATGGAATGGTCAAACTGCCCTGCAGTTGATGATGGTGGATGCGCGTGTGGAGGGTGTTCAACTTTTTAACATCCGCGGGAAGAATGCAGTCTTGCCAGAAGGAGTTCCAGTCTTGGATTTTGCTGGAGAATTACCGAGTCTAGTAAATAGTGAAGCTGTTGTCGTAAAAACCATTCCTGAGGATATTACCCTGCTGAAGAGCATTTTTCAGGAACAGAATTTCTCTGCCGTTTATTTCAAAAATGATATTGACAAGGCCTACTATCTAACAGGTTATGGGACTAGAGAGCAGTTTGCTAAATTGTACAAGACCATTTACCAGTTTCCAGAGTTTGATATTCGCTATAAGCTGAAAGATTTGGCTACTTATCTCAATATTCAACAAATCTTGCTGGTCAAGATGATTCAAGTATTTGAAGAGCTAGGCTTTGTGACAATCAAAGATGGGGTCATGACAGTCAATAAAGAGGCACCAAAGCGGGAAATCGGAGAAAGTCAGATTTACCAAAATCTCAAACAAACCGTCAAAGACCAAGAAATGATGGCACTGGGTACGGTGCAAGAAATTTATGACTTTTTAATGGAAAAAGAATAGACGTAGGAAAGAGTTGGGCAACCAGCTCTTTTTTGAAAACAAATCTTCATTTTGAAAATCATTAAAAAAATGGTATAATGGTAGGAAAAGATTCGGCTAATACTCAATGAAAATCAGAGAGCAAACTAGGAAGCTAGCCGCAGCTTGCTCAAAACACTGTTTTGAGATTGCAGATGGAAGCTGACGTGGTTTGAATCTGATTTTCGAAGAGTATAAAAGTAATAGTACTTTTAGAATAAGAGGGCAAGTAACTCTATAATCAAGATAAATTAAGCTTTCGGAGGAAAAATGAGTAATATCAGTTTAACAACACTTGGTGGTGTACGTGAAAACGGGAAAAATATGTATATCGCTGAAATCGATGGGTCTATTTTCGTTTTGGATGCAGGTCTGAAATATCCTGAAAATGAACAACTAGGGGTGGACGTCGTTATTCCAAACATGGACTACCTTTTTGAAAATAGCGACCGTATCGCTGGCGTTTTCTTGACCCATGGACATGCAGATGCCATTGGTGCTCTGCCTTATCTCTTGGCTGAAGCCAAGGTACCTGTATTTGGCTCTGAGTTGACCATTGAGTTGGCCAAACTCTTTGTCAAAGGAAATGATACGGTTAAGAAATTCAATGATTTTCATGTCATTAATGAGGATTCGGAGATTGATTTTGGAGGGACTGTGGTGTCCTTCTTCCGTACGACCCACTCTATCCCAGAAAGTCTGGGTGTTGTCTTGAAGACAGCTGAAGGTAGTATCGTTTATACAGGTGACTTCAAATTTGACCAGACAGCTAGTGAATCCTATGCGACAGACTTCGCTCGTTTGGCAGAAATCGGTCGTGACGGAGTTTTAGCTCTGCTCAGTGATTCAGCCAATGCGGATAGCAATATTCAGGTGGCTAGCGAAAGTGAAGTTGGGGATGAAATCACTCAAACTATTGCAGACTGGGATGGTCGTATCATCGTTGCGGCGGTAGCCAGCAACCTCTCTCGTATCCAGCAGGTATTTGACGCTGCGGATGCAACAGGTCGTCGTGTGGTCTTGACAGGATTTGATATTGAAAATATCGTCCGTACTGCTATTCGCCTTAAGAAATTGTCTCTTGCTAACGAGAGCCTTTTGATTAAGCCAAAAGATATGTCTCGTTTTGAAGACCATGAGTTGATTATCCTTGAGACGGGCCGTATGGGTGAGCCAATTAATGGTCTTCGTAAGATGTCGATTGGTCGCCACCGTTATGTGGAAATCAAGGACGGTGACCTAGTTTATATCGTAACGACTCCGTCTATCGCCAAGGAAGCAGTCATGGCGCGTGTGGAAAACATGATTTACCAAGCTGGTGGAGTTGTCAAACTGATCACTCAAAGCTTGCGTGTGTCAGGCCACGGCAATGCGCGTGATTTGCAGTTGATGATCAATCTCTTGCAACCTAAGTATCTCTTCCCAATTCAAGGGGAATACCGTGAGTTAGATGCTCATGCTAAGGCTGCGATGGCAGTAGGTATGTTGCCAGAACGTATTTTCATCCCTAAAAAGGGAACCAGCATGGCTTATGAGAATGGAGATTTTGTCCCAGCTGGAGCGGTTTCGGCAGGGGATGTCTTGATTGACGGGAATGCCATCGGTGATGTTGGCAATGTGGTTCTTCGTGACCGTAAGGTCTTGTCAGAGGACGGTATTTTCATCGTAGCAATTACCGTTAATCGTCGTGAGAAGAAAATTGTGGCCAAGGCTCGTGTTCATACGCGCGGATTTGTTTATCTCAAGAAGAGTCGCGATATTCTCCGTGAAAGTTCAGAATTGATTAACCAAACGGTAGAAGACTATCTTCAAGGCGATGACTTTGACTGGGCAGATCTCAAAGGGAAGGTTCGTGATAATCTGACCAAGTACCTCTTTGACCAAACCAAGCGTCGTCCAGCTATTTTACCAGTAGTTATGGAAGTAAAATAATCGTTGAAATAAACAGAGAGAAAGTCGAATTTCGGCTTTTTCTTATAGAAAAATAGAGGAAAAAATTATGGCAGTAATGAAAATCGAGTATTACTCACAAGTCTTGGATATGGAGTGGGGGGTGAATGTTCTTTACCCCGATGCCAATCGAGTGGAAGAACCAGAATGTAAAGATATCCCCGTCTTGTACCTCTTGCACGGGATGTCTGGTAATCATAATAGTTGGCTTAAGCGGACCAATGTGGAACGTTTGCTTCGCGAAACTAACCTTATCGTCGTCATGCCCAATACCAGCAACGGTTGGTACACCGATACCCAGTATGGTTTCGACTATTACACAGCTCTAGCAGAGGAATTGCCACAGGTCCTGAAACGCTTCTTCCCTAATATGACTAGTAAGCGTGAAAAGACCTTTATCGCTGGTCTCTCTATGGGGGGCTATGGCTGCTTTAAATTGGCTCTTGCTACAAATCGTTTCTCTCATGCAGCTAGTTTTTCAGGTGCCCTTAGCTTTCAAGATTTTTCTCCTGAAAGCCAAAATCTGGGAACACCGGCTTATTGGAGAGGAGTGTTTGGGGAGATAAAAGATTGGACAGCTAGTCCTTATTCTCTTGAAAGTTTGGCTAAAAAATCGGATAAAAAAACCAAGCTTTGGGCTTGGTGTGGCGAGCAGGATTTCTTGTACGAAGCCAATAATCTAGCAGTGAAAAATCTTAAAGGACTGGGCTTTGATGTGACCTATAGCCATAGCGCTGGAACTCATGAGTGGTACTATTGGGAAAAACAATTGGAACGGTTCTTAGCAACCCTACCGATTGATTTTAAATTAGAAGAGAGATTGTCATAATTTAGTTTTCTTTCAGCTTCTTTTAGTAAAATAGTCTTTATTTTCTAGAAAGGTGGAGGGACATGCGCTGGCTTTTTCGTTTGATAGGAGCTTTCTTTTCTTTTGTGTGGCGTTTGTTTTGGCGCCTGGTTTGGATTGTTTTTCTTTTATGCACTCTTGCTTTTGGATTTCTCTGGTATCTGAACGGGGATTTTCAAGGAGCGCTAAAGCAAGCAGAGCGGTCAGTAAAAATTGGTCAACAAAGTATCGACCAATGGGAAAGAACAGGGCAACTGCCTAAGTTGAACCAGACAGATAGCCACCAGCATTCTGAAGGAAGATGGCCACAGGCTTCTGCTCGTATTTACTTGGATCCCCAGATGGATTCACGCTTTCAAGAAGCTTATTTAGAAGCAATCCAGAATTGGAATCAAACTGGTGCTTTTAACTTTGAAATTGTGACTGAGTCCGGCAAAGCGGATATCTTGGCTACTGAGATGAATGACGGAAGCACTCCTGTGGCAGGAGAGGCGGAAAGTCAGACCAATCTCTTGACGGGGCAATTCTTGTCTGTAACGGTGCGCCTGAATCACTATTATCTGTCCAATCCAGACTATGGCTATTCCTATGAGCGCATTGTCCATACGGCAGAACATGAGTTGGGTCATGCGATTGGCTTGGACCATACAGATGAAAAGTCTGTCATGCAACCTGCAGGTTTCTTTTATGGTATTCAGGAAGAGGATGTTGAAAGACTTCGAAAATTATATGAGACCAATGAGTAGGGGACTATCTTTCCCTACTTTTTTGCTATAATGGAACTATGAATAACTTGATTAAATCAAAACTAGAGCTCCTGCCGAGCAGCCCTGGTTGCTACATTCACAAGGATAAAAATGGTACCATTATCTATGTAGGAAAGGCTAAAAATCTGCGTAATCGCGTGAGGTCTTATTTCCGTGGAAGTCATGATACTAAGACAGAGGCTCTGGTATCTGAAATTGTAGATTTTGAATTTATCGTTACGGAGTCCAATATTGAGGCACTTCTCCTAGAAATCAACCTGATTAAGGAAAACAAGCCCAAGTACAATATCATGCTCAAGGATGATAAGTCTTATCCTTTCATCAAAATCACCAATGAACGCTATCCTCGTTTGATTATCACCCGTCAGGTCAAAAAAGATGGAGGTCTTTATTTTGGTCCCTATCCAGATGTGGGGGCGGCTAATGAAATCAAGCGGCTACTGGATCGGATTTTTCCTTTTCGCAAGTGTACCAATCCTCCTTCTAAGGTTTGTTTTTATTACCATATAGGCCAATGTATGGCCCACACCATCTGTAAGAAGGATGAGGCCTATTTCAAGTCCATGGCTCAGGAGGTTTCTGATTTCCTAAAAGGGCAGGATGACAAAATCATCGATGACCTCAAGGGGAAAATGGCAGCGGCAGCTCAGACTATGGAATTTGAGCGTGCAGCGGAATACCGTGACCTAATTCAGGCCATTGGAACGCTTCGAACCAAGCAACGGGTCATGGCTAAGGATCTCCAAAATCGGGATGTCTTCGGTTACTATGTCGATAAGGGCTGGATGTGTGTTCAGGTTTTCTTTGTTCGTCAGGGCAAACTTATTGAGCGCGATGTCAATCTTTTTCCCTATTACAATGATCCGGATGAGGATTTTCTAACCTATGTGGGACAATTTTATCAAGAAAAATCCCACCTGGTGCCCAATGAGGTACTGATTCCGCAGGATATTGATGAAGAAGCCGTCAAGGCCTTGGTGGATACCAAGATTCTCAAACCCCAGCGTGGAGAGAAAAAACAGCTGGTCAATCTAGCTATAAAAAATGCCCGAGTCAGTCTGGAGCAGAAATTCAACCTGCTAGAGAAATCTGTCGAAAAGACCCAAGGGGCTATTGAAAATCTGGGACGCTTGCTCCAAATTCCCACCCCAATCCGCATTGAGTCCTTCGATAACTCCAACATCATGGGTACCAGTCCTGTTTCGGCTATGGTGGTCTTTGTCAATGGCAAACCGAGTAAAAAAGATTATCGTAAGTATAAAATCAAGACTGTCGTTGGGCCAGACGACTATGCCAGTATGAGAGAAGTCATTCGCAGACGTTATGGCCGAGTACAACGTGAGGCTTTGACTCCGCCAGATTTGATTGTCATTGATGGGGGGCAAGGTCAAGTCAATATTGCCAAGCAGGTCATTCAAGAGGAGCTGGGCTTGGATATTCCAATTGCAGGTTTGCAAAAGAATGATAAGCATCAAACCCATGAATTGCTCTTTGGAGATCCACTTGAGGTGGTGGAATTGTCTCGCAATTCTCAGGAATTTTTCCTTCTCCAACGCATCCAAGATGAGGTCCACCGCTTTGCCATCACCTTCCACCGCCAACTGCGCTCCAAAAATTCCTTTTCATCACAACTGGATGGAATTGAAGGATTGGGGCCTAAACGCAAGCAAAATCTTATGAAGCATTTTAAGTCTTTAACTAAAATCAAGGAAGCCAGTGTGGATGAAATTGTCGAAGTTGGGGTGCCAAGAGCGGTCGCAGAAGCAGTTCAGAGGAAGTTGAATCCGCAGGAAGCAGAAGCCTTACTTCAAGTGGCGGAAGAACAAGTAGATTACCAAACGGAAGGAAACCACAATGAAACATAAAATCGCAATTTTATCAGATATTCATGGGAATGTAACTGCACTAGAAGCAGTTATTGCAGATGCTAAAAATCAAGGAGTCAGTGAATACTGGCTTCTGGGAGATATTTTTCTTCCTGGTCCAGGTGCAAATGATCTGGTCGCTCTGCTGAAGGAACTTCCTATAACAGCAAGTGTTCGAGGCAATTGGGATGATTGTGTCCTTGAGGCCTTGGATGGCGAATATGGTTTGGAAGATCCGCAAGAAATCCAGTCAATGCGCATGACCCAGTTTTTGATGGAGCGAATGAATCCTGCAACGATTGTCTGGCTACGAAGCTTGCCTTTGCTGGAAAAGAAAGAAGTTGAGGGACTGCGTTTTTCTCTCTCACATAATTTACCTGACAAAAACTATGGTGGGGATCTACTGGTTGGGAATGATACAGAAAAATTTGACCAACTGCTAGATGAGGAAACGGACGTGGCAGTCTATGGTCATGTTCACAAGCAGTTGCTTCGTTACGGCAGTCAAGGGCAACAAATCATCAATCCAGGGTCGATTGGTATGCCCTATTTTAATTGGGAGGCGTTAAAAAATCACCGTGCCCAGTATGCCGTGATAGAAGTTGAAGATGGGGAATTGGTCAATATCCAATTTCGTAAAGTCGCTTATGCTTATGAAGCGGAGTTAGAACTGGCCAAGTCCAAGGGACTTCCCTTTATCGAAATGTATGAAGAACTACGAAGAGAAGACAACTATCAGGGGCACAATCTGGAACTATTAGCAAGCTTAATAGAAAAGCATGGGTATGTAGAAGATGTGAAGAATTTTTTTGATTTTTTGTAAGAGTTTCCTAAAATAACCAATGCAAACTAAAAAAGCGATTGGCTGGTCCAATCGCTTTTATATATCTTACTGTAATTGAGATTTATCTGGGAGATAAGAACCACCTAGATAAGTATTGCTAAGTTTTTCAAGTGTTCCGTCTTGATAGAGTTCTTTGAGCGCTTTATCAAATTTCTCTTTAAACTCTTTTTGGTCGCTTGAGAAAACGATATAGTTGTTGGGGCTATCGGCAGAAGGTAAATCAACGACTGAGAGGTCTAAGCCACGGTCCTTGATGATCTTTTGAACGGATACCTTGTCAAAGACTAGGAAATCAAATTCACCGTTAGAGAGGTCTAGGATTCGTTTACCGATATCCTCGCCAGAAAAATCGATAGTAGCGGGATTGTCAGTGTGTTTTTGATTCCAGTTATTGATGAATTGAGCGTTTGAAGTTCCAGTATCCTCTTGAGTT
Organism: uncultured Streptococcus sp.; assembly: GCF_963516515.1. Classification (GTDB taxonomy): domain Bacteria; phylum Bacillota; class Bacilli; order Lactobacillales; family Streptococcaceae; genus Streptococcus. Next base: position 34,014 of record NZ_CAUQCJ010000002.1, read on the forward strand.
GTTTTGCCAGCGATTTGGTCAAGTGAAGTCAGAGGATTTTTCTTGTTGCTGACAAGGACGAGGGGATTGTTCGAAATTGGAAGTGAGTAAAGGTATTTTTCAGCACGCTCTTTTGTGTAACTCAAGTTATTGGCTGCAGCCTGATAGTGACCAGAATCAAGTCCTGGGAAGATGCTCTCCCAGGCAGTTCTTTGGAATTGAATCTCGTAGTCGCTGAGTTTTTCATCCACTGCTTTCAGAACTTCGATATCGAATCCTGTTAGATTGCCCTTATCTTCGTAGTCAAATGGCGGCACATCGCCAGCTGTAGCAATGACGATTGTCTTTTGGGAGTTAGTCTCTTTAGGTGTAGCTTGATTTCCACAGGCAACCAAAAATGGGAGGATGGCTAGTAATAGGCTAAATTTTTTCATAATGTCTCCATTCAAATGTAAGTTATCTGCTAGTTTATCAGAAACTGTCCTGATGAACCAATATATATTTTTTATGGCTGTGATAAAAAATCTTAATCATGAAAAATCCCTGCAAGCTCTTTCAAATTATGGTAGAATGGAAGCAGTAGAATTAGAAAAGGAAATCGATTATGAAATTTCTTGAATTAAATAAAAAACGTCATGCGACTAAGCATTTCACTGATAAGCCTGTTGATCCAAAAGATGTGCGTACGGCTATCGAAATTGCAACCTTGGCACCAAGTGCCCACAACAGCCAGCCATGGAAATTTGTGGTAGTACGTGAGAAAAATGCTGAACTAGCAAAATTGGCTTACGGTTCAAACTTTGAACAGGTATCATCAGCGCCTGTAACTATTGCCTTGTTTACAGACACAGATTTGGCTAAACGTGCCCGTAAGATTGCCCGAGTTGGTGGTGCTAATAATTTCTCAGAAGAACAACTTCAATACTTCATGAAAAATTTGCCAGCTGAGTTTGCCCGCTACAATGAACAACAGGTCAGTGACTACCTAGCTCTCAATGCAGGTTTGGTTGCCATGAATTTGGTTCTTGCATTGACAGATCAAGGAATTGGATCGAATTTGATCCTTGGGTTTGATAAATCAAAAGCCAACGAAGTTTTGGATATCGAAGACCGTTTCCGTCCAGAACTCTTGATTACAGTGGGTTACACAGATGAAAAATTGGAACCAAGCTACCGCTTGCCAGTAGATGAAATCATCGAGAAAAGATAGAAAGAAGAAAAAATGAAAGCAATTGATTTTACAGCAGAAGTAGAAAAACGCAAAGAAGACCTCTTGGCTGACTTGTTTAGCCTTTTGGAAATCAACTCAGAACGTGATGACAGCAAGGCGGATGCTGAACATCCATTTGGACCTGGTCCAGTAAAGGCCTTGGAAAAATTCCTTGAAATCGCAGACCGTGATGGCTACCCAACTAAGAATGTCGATAACTACGCAGGACATTTCGAGTTTGGAGAAGGAGAAGAAGTTCTTGGAATCTTTGCCCACATGGACGTGGTGCCAGCTGGTAGCGGTTGGGACACAGATCCTTACACACCAACTATCAAAGACGGTCGCCTTTATGCGCGTGGAGCTTCGGACGACAAGGGACCTACAACAGCTTGTTACTATGGTTTGAAAATCATCAAAGAATTGGGTCTTCCAACTTCTAAGAAAGTTCGCTTCATCGTTGGAACAGACGAAGAATCAGGCTGGGCAGACATGGACTACTACTTCGAGCACGTAGGACTTGCCAAGCCAGACTTTGGTTTCTCTCCAGACGCTGAATTCCCTATCATCAATGGTGAAAAAGGGAATATCACGGAATACCTCCACTTTGCAGGTGAAAATACAGGTGTTGCCCGTCTTCACAGCTTTACAGGTGGCTTACGTGAAAACATGGTACCTGAGTCAGCAACAGCAGTTGTTTCAGGTGACTTGGCTGACTTGCAGGCTAAACTAGATGCCTTTGTTGCAGAACATAAACTCAGAGGAGAAATCCAAGAAGAAGCTGGTCAATATAAGGTGACCATCATTGGTAAATCAGCCCATGGTGCCATGCCTGCTTCAGGTGTCAATGGTGCGACTTACCTTGCCCTCTTCCTCAGCCAGTTTAACTTTGCAGGACCTGCAAAAGACTACCTAGATATCGCTGGTAAGATTCTCTTGAACGACCATGAGGGTGAAAATCTCAAGATTGCTCATGTAGATGAAAAGATGGGTGCCCTTTCTATGAATGCCGGTGTCTTCCGCTTCGATGAAACAAGTGCTGACAATACGATTGCCCTTAATATCCGCTATCCAAAAGGAACAAGTCCAGAGCAGATCAAGTCAATCCTTGAAAACTTGCCAGTTGCTTCTGTTAGCCTTTCTGAACACGGTCACACGCCTCACTATGTGCCAATGGAAGATCCACTTGTGCAAACTTTGTTGAATGTCTATGAAAAACAAACAGGACTACAAGGTCATGAACAAGTCATCGGTGGTGGTACCTTCGGTCGCTTGCTGGAACGCGGAGTTGCCTACGGTGCCATGTTCCCAGACTCAATTGACACTATGCACCAAGCCAATGAATTTATCGCCTTAGACGATCTCTTCCGAGCAGCAGCAATCTATGCCGAAGCTATTTATGAATTGATCAAATAAAACGATAGAAGTCTGAGATTTTATGCTTGGACTTCTTTTTGGAGGGAAAATAGATGTCTCAAATCGAAAGAATCAAGCAGGCTATTATGGCAGATCCGCAGAATGCCAGCTATACAGAGCGCGGAATTGAGCCTCTCTTTGCGGCGCCAAAGACTGCTCGCATCAATATCATTGGTCAGGCACCAGGACTAAAAACTCAAGAGGCAGGCCTTTATTGGAAGGACAAGAGTGGTAACCGCTTGCGGGAGTGGCTAGGTGTGGATGAAGATACCTTTTACAATTCAGGTTATTTCGCAGTTCTGCCTATGGATTTCTACTTTCCAGGGCATGGCAAGTCGGGAGATCTGCCACCTCGTACCGGTTTTGCAGAAAAATGGCATCCACAACTCTTGCAAGAATTACCAGATATTCAGTTAACCCTCTTGATTGGGCAATATGCCCAAGCCTACTATTTACATGAGAAAGTTAGTGGCAAGGTGACAGAGAGAGTAAAACATTACCAGAACTACTTGCCAACCTATTTTCCACTGGTTCACCCCTCACCGCGAAATCAAATCTGGATGGCTAAAAATCCTTGGTTTGAGTCAGAAGTGGTGCCAGATTTGAAAAAAAGAATTAAAACTATTTTATAGTCAATGAAAATTAAAGAGCAAACTAGGAAGCTAGCCGCAGTCAGCTCAAAGCACAGCTTTGAGGTTGTGGATAGAACTGACGAAGTCAGCTCAAAGTACAGCTTTGAGGTTGCAGATAAAACTGACGAAGTCAGCTCAAAACACTGTTTTGAGGTTGTGGATAGAACTGACGAAGTCAGTAACCATACCTACGGTAAGGCGACGCTGACGTGGTTTGAAGAGATTTTCGAAGAGTATTAGGAGAAAAAGAATGAAAGAAATTACCTTTGACGCATTTTACCAGCTTTACCAAAACGACCAACTTTCTCTAGTGGATGTGAGAGAAGTGGATGAGTTTGAAGCTCTTCATTTAGAAGGCGCCCACAACCTACCACTTAGTCAATTGGCTGATACCTATAATCAGTTGGACAAGGACCAGTTACATTATGTTATTTGCAAATCTGGGATGAGATCGGCGCGTGCTTGTCAATTTCTAGCTGAACAAGGTTATGAAGTTATCAATGTTCAAGGTGGTATGACTGCCTTTGAAGAACTCTAAATATAAGAATTTTCTCCTACTTGGTTTTGTCTAGGTAGGAGAGTTTTATTTTTAGATAATTCATACTTTTTAGAATCTTAAAAACATTTAACATTTTACTTCGTGATGCTTTTTTCAGACTCCTAATCATGGTATACTAAGTCAGTATTTTATAAATATGAAGGAGATTTTCATGGCTAAAAAAGGTGCCCTAACAGGTTTGCTCCTGTTTGGAATATTTTTTGGTGCGGGGAACTTGATTTTTCCGCCTTCTCTAGGTGCTCTATCTGGAGAACATTTTCTTCCTGCCATTGCAGGTTTTGTCTTTTCAGGTGTCGGTATCGCCGTCTTGACTCTTATTATTGGAACGCTCAATCCTAAAGGATATATCTACGAGATTTCAACAAAGATAGCGCCTTGGTTTGCGACTCTTTACCTCTCAGTTCTTTACTTGTCAATTGGCCCATTCTTTGCCATCCCACGCACAGCTACAACAGCTTACGAAGTAGGGATTAGCCCCCTTCTGTCGGATGCGAATAAAGGTCTAGGTTTGATTGTCTTCACTCTTCTTTACTTTGCGGCAGCCTATTTGATTTCGCTTAATCCATCAAAAATTTTGGACCGTATCGGCCGTGTTTTAACACCAGTCTTTGCGATTTTGATTGTTATCTTGGTTGTTCTAGGAGCTATCAAATATGGTGGAACAAGTCCTCAAGCTGCGTCAGCTGCTTATCAAGCTTCTGCCTTTGGTACAGGTTTCCTTGAAGGTTACAATACCTTGGATGCTCTTGCTTCTGTTGCCTTTAGTGTAATCGCAGTTCAAACCTTGAAACAACTTGGATTTTCAAGTAAGAAAGAATACATTTCAACTATTTGGGTGGTTGGTATCGTTGTTGCCCTTGCCTTCAGCGCTCTTTACATCGGTTTAGGTTTCCTTGGAAATCATTTCCCAGTACCAGCTGAAGCGATGAAGGGTGGAACACCAGGTGTTTACATCTTGTCACAAGCGACTCAAGAAATCTTTGGCTCAACAGCTCAACTCTTCCTTGCAGCTATGGTTACTGTAACCTGCTTCACAACAACAGTTGGTCTAATTGTGTCAACAGCGGAGTTCTTTAACGGACGTTTCCCACAAATCAGCTACAAGGTTTATGCGACAGCCTTTACCTTGATTGGATTTGCTATTGCTAATTTGGGTCTTGGTGCGATTATCAAGTATTCAATCCCTGTACTGGTTATCTTGTACCCAATCACGATTGCCATTGTTATGATTGTCATTGTCAACAAATTTGTGGCTCTTTCAAAACCAGGTATGCAGTTGACAATTGCAGTCGTTACAGCTATTGCTATTGCAAGCGTACTAGGAAGCTCATTTAAGGTTGAGTTCCTTGCAAATCTTGTCAACGCTCTTCCTTTGGCTAAGGCATCTCTCCCATGGTTGGTGCCAGCTATTGTCGGAATCTTGCTCTCATTAGTTTTACCAAACAAGCAAGAAAGCGATGTTTTTGAAATGGAATAATTACTAATACTCTTCGAAAATCTCTTCAAACCGCGTCAACGTCGCCTTACCGTAGGTATATGTTACTGACTTCGTCAGTTCTATCTGCAACCTCAAAACAGTGTTTTGAGCTGACTTCGCCAGTTCTATCCACAACCTCAAAACAGTGTTTTGAGCAACCTGCGGCTAGTTTCCTAGTTTGCTCTTTGATTTTTATTGAGTATAAAATCACTTTTGTAGCTAAGTCTACAGGAGTGATTTTCTTTTTTTATCCGATGATAAATGTGTTATAATAGGTATCAAAAGAGGTGAAGAAATGAATCAAACAGTAGAATATATCAAAGAACTGACAGCCATTGCGTCGCCAACGGGCTTCACTCGTGAGATTGCGGACTATTTAGTAAAGACTCTAGAAGGCTTCGGTTACCAACCGATTCGCACAGCCAAGGGTGGTGTCAATGTGATCATTAAAGGTCAAAATGATGAGCAACACCGTTATGTGACTGCCCATGTGGATACGCTTGGTGCCATTGTCCGTGCTGTCAAACCAGACGGTCGTCTCAAATTGGACCGTATTGGTGGTTTTCCTTGGAACATGATTGAAGGAGAAAACTGTACCGTTCATGTGGCTAGTACAGGTGAAAAAGTATCAGGAACCATACTTATCCACCAAACTTCTTGCCATGTCTACAAGGATGCAGGTACTGCAGAACGTACCCAAGACAATATGGAGGTACGTTTGGATGCAAAAGTGACCAATGAAAAAGAAACTCGTGCTCTTGGGATTGAAGTCGGTGATTTTATCAGTTTTGACCCACGAACTGTCGTGACCGAGACAGGTTTTATCAAGTCTCGTCATTTGGATGATAAAGTCAGTGCAGCGATTTTGCTCAACCTGCTTCGTATTTATAAGGAAGAGAAGATTGAGTTGCCTGTAACAACCCATTTTGCTTTTTCAGTCTTCGAAGAAGTGGGACACGGTGCAAACTCTAATATCCCTGCTCAGGTAGTAGAATATCTGGCTGTGGATATGGGAGCCATGGGCGATGACCAGCAGACAGACGAATACACAGTGTCTATCTGTGTCAAGGATGCTTCAGGGCCTTATCACTATGACTTCCGTCAACATTTGGTCGCTTTGGCGAAAGCACAAGATATTCCATTTAAGCTAGATATCTATCCATTTTATGGTTCGGACGCTTCAGCAGCCATGTCTGCAGGGGCAGAGGTTAAACATGCCCTTCTTGGTGCTGGTATCGAGTCTAGCCATTCTTATGAGCGTACCCATATTGACTCGGTGGTTGCAACGGAGCGTATGGTTGATGCCTATCTTAAAAGCGCATTGGTAGACTAATATGTGCCTAATTTGTCAGAGAATTGAGCTCATCAAGAAGGGAGAAAATCCCTATTTTGTCAAAGAGTTAGAAACAGGCTATGTGGTCATTGGAGACCACCAGTATTTTGCAGGCTATAGTCTCTTTCTAGCCAAAGAACATGTCACGGAATTGCACCATTTGAAAAAGGAAACAAGACTCCGTTTTCTAGAGGAAATGAGTTTAGTCCAAGAGGCAGTTGCCAAGGCCTTTGCTGCTGAGAAAATGAATATTGAACTTTTAGGAAATGGCGATGCCCATCTCCACTGGCACCTTTTCCCTAGACGAAGAGGTGATATGAATGGTCACGGTCTCAAGGGATGTGGACCAGTCTGGTGGGTTCCCTTTGAAGAAATGACAGCAGAAACCTGCCAAACAAAACCGGATGAGATTAAAAGATTAGTCAAACGTTTATCATCAGAACTAGATAAACTATTAGAAATAAAGGAGTAAAGATGAAAAAAAGATACCTAGTCTTGACAGCCTTGCTAGCCTTGAGTCTAGCAGCTTGTTCACAAGAAAAAGCAAAAACTGAAGATGGAGTAGCTAAGACAGAACAAACAGCCAAAACTGATGAAACAGTCGGAAGTAAGTCTCAAGGAGTTGCCCAGAAAAAAGCAGAAGTGGTCAACAAAGGGGACTACTACAGTATACAAGGGAAATACGATGAAATCATCGTAGCCAATAAGCACTATCCTTTGTCAAAAGACTACAATCCAGGGGAAAACCCAACAGCCAAGGCAGAGTTGCTTAAACTCATCAAGGCCATGCAAGAGGCAGGATTCCCAATTAGTGACCATTATAGTGGTTTTAGAAGTTACGAAACTCAGACCAAACTCTATCAAGATTATGTCAATCAAGATGGGAAGGCTGCAGCTGACCGATACTCTGCCCGTCCTGGCTATAGCGAACACCAAACAGGTTTGGCCTTTGATGTGATTAGCACAAATGGAGAATTGGTGACAGAAGAAAAAGCAGCCCAATGGCTCTTGGACCACGCTGCTGATTATGGCTTTGTTGTTCGTTATCTCAAAGGTAAGGAAAAAGAAACAGGCTATATGGCTGAAGAATGGCACCTTCGTTATGTCGGAAAAGAAGCCAAAGAAATTGCTGAGAGTGGTCTTAGTTTAGAAGAATACTACGGCTTTGAAGGCGGAGATTACGTCGATTAAAAATAAACTTTTCTCTTGCAATTCTAGATAAATAGTGTATAATAGATGAGTATGTGTAAAGCATACTTGTGGGAGGTAAAAATCTTTAATTACCGCCAAAACCACAAAGGAGGATTTAAAAATGGCTAAAAAAGTCGAAAAACTTGTAAAATTGCAAATCCCTGCTGGTAAAGCTACACCAGCTCCACCGGTTGGACCTGCTCTTGGTCAAGCTGGTATCAACATCATGGGATTCACAAAAGAGTTCAACGCTCGTACAGCTGACCAAGCTGGTATGATCATTCCAGTTGTTATCTCAGTTTACGAAGATAAATCATTTACTTTCATCACTAAAACACCACCAGCTGCTGTTCTTTTGAAAAAAGCTGCAGGTGTTGAAAAAGGATCAGGTACACCTAACAAAACTAAAGTTGCTACAGTTACTCGTGCACAAGTACAAGAAATTGCAGAAACTAAGATGCCAGATTTGAACGCAGCAAACGTAGAGTCTGCAATGCGTATGATCGAAGGTACTGCTCGTTCTATGGGATTCACTGTTGTTGACTAATCAATAACACAGTAGAAAATCTCACAGCAGTCTATTAGTTACTTTTCGTACTAGGCAAGTGACTGATGCTTGTACTTGGGTACAGCAAGGGAACTTAAGGCCGTAGGAAAAGAGTCTAATAGACTGAAAACCCGCAAGACTTCATCATTTCGAGAAGTGACGTGGGAGATGAAAATCGATTGAACCACTTACAAGGAGAATAGAAAATGGCTAAAAAAAGCAAACAACTTCGTGCTGCTCTTGAGAAAATCGACAGCACAAAAGCATACAGCGTAGAAGAAGCTGTAGCTCTTGCAAAAGAAACTAACTTTGCAAAATTTGACGCAACTGTAGAAGTTGCTTACAACTTGAACATCGACGTTAAAAAAGCTGACCAACAAATCCGTGGAGCAATGGTATTGCCAAACGGTACTGGTAAAACTTCACGCGTTCTTGTTTTCGCACGTGGTGCAAAAGCTGAAGAAGCAAAAGCTGCTGGTGCAGACTTTGTTGGTGAAGATGACCTTGTTGCTAAAATCAACGACGGTTGGTTGGACTTCGACGTAGTTATCGCTACACCTGACATGATGGCTCTTGTTGGACGTCTTGGACGTGTCCTTGGACCACGTAACTTGATGCCAAACCCTAAAACTGGTACTGTAACAATGGATGTTGCTAAAGCAGTTGAAGAGTCTAAAGGTGGTAAAATCACTTACCGTGCTGACCGTGCAGGTAACGTTCAAGCAATCATCGGTAAAGTATCATTTGAAGCTGAAAAATTGGTTGAAAACTTCAAAGCTTTCAACGAAACAATCCAAAAAGCAAAACCAGCTACAGCTAAAGGAACTTACGTAACAAACTTGACTATCACAACTACTCAAGGTGTTGGTATCAAAGTTGACGTAAACTCACTTTAATCAGTAGTTTATATCAGAGAACGAGTACGAAAGTGCTCGTTTTTTGGGGTACGACGAGTATGTCGTTCATCTGAGCTGCAACTCCTCTTTGGGGACTATCTACTAGTGAACCTATATGAGTAAACTAGGTGAGCAATTGATACTCTTCAAAAATCTCTTCAAACCACGTCAGCGTCGGCTTGCTGTATATATGTTACTGACTTCGTCAGTTCTATCTACAAACTCAAAGCGTTGCTTTGAGCAACCTGCGCCTAGCTTTCTAGTTTGCTCTTTGATTTTTATTGAGTATGAATTCGGACTAGAGAGGTGACCAATAGATTTATGCTATAGTCATGGCAGCTTGTATACTTTTGATTCTAGTTCATCAAATAATAGATTAGAATTGTCAGATAATATCATTTTATGTTATAATGAAGAAAAAAACAGAGGTGTTCAAATGTCAGAAGCAGGTCATAAGTTTTTAGCAAAATTGGGGAAAAAACGCTTACGTCCAGGTGGAAAACGTGCTACAGATTGGTTAATTGCGGAAGGAGGATTTTCAAAAGAAAAGAGAATACTAGAGGTTGCGTGTAATAGGGGAACTACAGCAATTGAGTTGGCACAGCGTTTTGGTTGTAAGATAACTGCTGTTGATATGGATGGACAAGCTTTAGAAGTGGCTAAAAAATCTGCTGCAACGGCAGGTGTTGGTCATTTGATCAGGTTTGAAAGAGCAAATGCAATGAAACTTCCTTATGAAGATGCTAGTTTTGATATTGTTATAAATGAAGCTATGCTGACTATGCAAGCCGATCAAGCTAAGAAAAAATGTGTAATGGAATATCTAAGGGTTTTAAAACCTGAAGGTCTTCTCTTGACACATGATGTGCTTCTTAAGGAAGCTAAAGAGTCTGTCAGACAGGAATTGTCACAAGCAATTCATGTAAATGTAGGTCCTTTAACTCAAGATGGTTGGGAACAGGTGATGATAGAATCAGGTTATCGTGATGTGAAAGTATTGACTGGTGAAATGACATTAATGAAATTATCAGGTATGATTTATGACGAAGGTTGGCTAGGAACTTTGAAAATTTGTATAAATGCTTGTAAAAAGGAGAATAGAAAGCAGTTTTTAACGATGTATAAAATGTTTGATAAGAATAAAAAGAACTTGGGCTTTATTGCTATGGCTAGTCATAAAAGGTCAAATTCTTAGATAATCATTGAAGTTAACTTTTCCTTTTTTCTTTCTTAAAAAATATGCTATAATAGAGAGTAAAAAACTTTGAAAGAAAGAAAAAGATGAATTTAAAAGATTACATTGCAACAATTGAAAATTATCCAAAGGAAGGCATCACCTTCCGTGATATCAGTCCTTTGATGGCTGATGGAAATGCTTATAGCTACGCTGTTCGTGAAATCGTTCAGTATGCTACTGACAAGAAAATTGACATGGTTGTAGGGCCTGAGGCTCGTGGTTTTATCGTGGGTTGTCCAGTTGCCTTTGAGTTGGGAATTGGTTTTGCACCTGTTCGTAAACCAGGCAAATTGCCACGCGAAGTTATTTCTGCGGACTATGAAAAAGAGTACGGTGTTGATACCTTGACAATGCATGCAGATGCCATCAAGCCAGGTCAACGTGTTCTTATCGTAGATGATCTCTTGGCAACAGGTGGAACTGTTAAGGCAACCATCGAGATGATTGAAAAACTTGGTGGTGTTGTAGCAGGTTGTGCCTTCCTTGTTGAATTGGATGAATTGAACGGCCGTGAAAAAATCGGTGACTACGATTACAAAGTTCTTATGCATTATTAATCAAAAACAGTCCCTAGGGCTGTTTTCTCTACATTAGGATATAAATATAGACTATAGCTAGTTAGAGAAAAACTATAATTGAAAACTATATCTTCTTGCAGTATAATAAAAGGACTAAGTGTTTGAGATTTGGCTTCAAACATATGCAATTATTCCTGAAAGAGTACAGTTAGGAGAGGGTTATGCCGATTCGAATTGATAAAAAATTACCAGCTGTTGAGATTTTACGGACAGAGAATATCTTTGTCATGGATGATCAACGTGCGGCCCACCAAGATATCCGTCCCTTGAAGATTTTGATTTTAAATCTTATGCCACAGAAAATGGTGACAGAGACTCAGTTATTGCGCCATTTGGCCAATACACCCCTACAACTGGACATTGATTTTCTCTATATGGAGAGCCATCGTTCTAAAACAACTCGTTCAGAACACATGGAGACCTTCTATAAAACTTTTCCAGAAGTCAAGGATGAGTATTTTGATGGGATGATTATCACAGGGGCTCCAGTTGAGCATTTACCATTTGAGGAAGTGGACTATTGGGAGGAATTCAGTCAGGTTCTTGAGTGGTCTAAGAACCATGTCTATTCGACGCTTCATATCTGTTGGGGTGCTCAGGCTGGACTCTATCTGCGTTATGGAGTGGAAAAATACCAGATGGACAGTAAGTTATCGGGTATCTATCCTCAGGATACCTTAAAGGAAGGTCATCTTCTCTTTAGAGGCTTTGACGATAGCTATGTATCCCCTCATTCACGTCACACGGAGATTTCTAAGGAAGAGGTCTTAAACAAAACCAATCTCGAGATTTTATCAGAAGGGCCTCAGGTTGGGGTTTCGATTTTGGCTAGTCGTGATTTACGAGAAATTTATAGTTTTGGGCATTTGGAATATGACCGTGATACCTTGGCAAAAGAGTATTTTAGGGATCGTGACGCAGGTTTAGACCCACATATTCCAGAAAATTACTTTAAGGATGATGATGTTAATCAGACTCCTTGTCTTTGTTGGTCTTCATCGGCAGCCCTCTTTTTCAGTAACTGGGTAAACTATGCGGTCTATCAGGAGACGCCTTTTGACTGGAGAAAGATAGAAGATGATGCATCTGCATTTGGGTATTTATAAGAGGAATTATGACATATTTAGACGCTTTTAAATCAGGGAACTTGGTTTTACCGAGTGCCCTGCTCTTGCATTTTAAGGAACTCTTTCCTTCTAGCGATGATTTTCTGGTCTGGCAATTTTTCTATTTGCAAAATACGACAGGCTTAGAAGAAATGTCACCAAGTCAGATTGCTGATAGGATTGGCAAGGAAATTTCAGATGTCAATCAAGCCATTTCCAATCTGACGGAGAGGGGACTCCTTCAGTATCGTACTATCGAATTGAATGGCGAAATTGAATTGCTTTTTGATGCTAGTCTAGCCTTGGAACGTTTGGATGACTTGCTTGGAGTTGCTCATTCAAGTTCAGACCAGTTGACACCTCAAAATCAGCTTAAGGATTTGGTGGAAACCTTCCAGCAGGAATTAGGACGCTTGTTGACGCCTTTTGAGATTGAGGATTTGACCAAGACCCTTAAGGAAGATGGAACCAGTGCTGACTTGATTAAGGAAGCTCTTCGTGAAGCTGTTTTGAATGGAAAAGCAAACTGGAAGTACATTCAGGCCATTTTGAGAAATTGGCGCCATGAAGGAATCAAGAGTGTGGCTCAAATCGAGGCCAAGCGGGCAGAGAGAGAAGCAAGCAATCCTCAGTTGACACAGGTATCTGCAGATTTCAGAAATGCTATGGATCTCTGGAAGGATTAATCCATGTCAGCAGGCTTGAAATCCGAGTAAGATTTGCAAGCTGTGTCTAATTGTGATAAAATAAATAGAAAATAAATTGAAAAAAGAGGTATGTGAAATGTCACGTAAACCATTTATCGCTGGTAACTGGAAAATGAACAAAAATCCAGAAGAAGCTAAAGCATTCGTTGAAGCTGTTGCATCAAAACTTCCTTCATCAGATCTTGTTGAAGCAGGTATCGCAGCTCCAGCTCTTGATTTGACAGCTGTTCTTGCTGCTGCTAAAGGTTCAAACCTTAAAGTTGCTGCTCAAAACTGCTACTTTGAAAATGCAGGTGCTTTCACTGGTGAAACTAGCCCACAAGTTTTGAAAGAAATCGGTACTGACTATGTTGTTATCGGTCACTCAGAACGCCGTGACTACTTCCATGAAACTGACGAAGATATCAACAAAAAAGCAAAAGCAATCTTTGCAAACGGTATGCTTCCAATCATCTGTTGTGGTGAGTCACTTGAAACTTACGAAGCTGGTAAAGCAGCTGAATTTGTAGGTGCTCAAGTATCTGCTGCTTTGGCTGGTTTGACAGCTGAACAAGTTGCTGCATCAGTTATCGCTTACGAACCAATCTGGGCTATCGGTACTGGTAAATCAGCTTCACAAGACGACGCACAAAAAATGTGTAAAGTTGTTCGTGACGTTGTAGCTGCTGACTTTGGTCAAGAAGTTGCAGACAAAGTTCGTGTTCAATACGGTGGTTCTGTTAAACCTGAAAACGTTGCTTCATACATGGCTTGCCCAGACGTTGACGGTGCCCTTGTAGGTGGTGCGTCACTTGAAGCAGAAAGCTTCTTGGCTTTGCTTGACTTTGTAAAATAATCAGTAGCAAAAGCTAGGTGGAACAGCATTCAGATGTCTGTTCCATTTTTTATAGGAGAGGAAAGATTGAAAACAAAGATTGGAAAAATTGGATTAGCAAGTATCTGTTTACTCGGCTTGGCAATTAATCATGTCGCTGCAAATGAAACCGAAGCTTCAAAAACTTCGCAGGATACAAGGACAGTTTCAAGTAGTTCAGAGCAAAATCAGTCTTCTAATAAAACTCAAACGAGCGAAGGAGTAAAGACCAATGCTTCTGCACACTGGGATGGGGACTATTATGTAAAGGCTGATGGTTCCAAAGCTAAGAGTGAGTGGATTTTTGATAACTACTATAAGGCTTGGTTTTATATTAAGTCAGACGGACGTTATGCTCAAAATGAATGGCAGGGCAATTACTACCTAAAATCAGGTGGTTATATGGCCAAAAATGAATGGGTTTATGATAATGCCTATAAGAATTGGTTTTACCTGAAATCCGATGGTTCTTATGCTAACCAGGAATGGTACGCTGTTGGAGGTAAATGGTACTATTTTAAGAAGTGGGGCTATATGGCTAAAAGTCAATGGCAGGGAAATTATTTCTTGAATGGTCAAGGTGCCATGATGCAAAATGAATGGCTTTATGATCCAGCCTATTCGTCTTACTTCTATCTCAAGTCTGATGGCTCTTATGCAAATCAAGAGTGGCAAAAGGTAGACGGCAAGTGGTATTATTTCAAGAAGTGGGGTTACATGGCCAAAGATGAGTGGCAGGGTAACTACTATTTGACAGGAAGTGGTGCTATGGCTACTGGTGAATTAGTCATGAATGATGCTCGCTATATTTTTTCTGACTCAGGTGAGTTAAAAGAAAAGAAAGACTTGAATGTTGGCTGGGTTCACCGAAATGGCAGACGTTATTTCTTTAACCATCGTGAAGAACAAGTTGGGACTGATCAAGTTAAAAAGGTCATCGATGTCAGTGAGCACAATGGTCGTATCAGTGATTGGAAAAAAGTCATCGATGATAATGGAGTAGATGGAGTCATTGTTCGTTTGGGCTATAGTGGAACTGAGGACAAGGAATTGGCTCATAATATTAAGGAGTTAAACCGTCTTGGAATTCCTTACGGTGTTTACCTTTATACTTATGCTGAAAATGAGACCGATGCTGAGAATGATGCTAATCAAACTATTGAACTCTTGAAAAAATACAAGATGAACTTGTCTTACCCTATCTATTATGATGTTGAGAACTGGGAATATGTTAATAAGAGCAAGAGAGCTCCAAGTGATACTGGAATCTGGGTTAAGATCATCAATAAGTATATGGCAACAATGAGGCAGGCTGGTTATCAAAATGTGAAAGTTTATAGCTATCGTCAACTTTTGCAAACTCGTTTGAATCATCCAGATATTTTACAACATGTCAACTGGGTTGCAGCCTATACGGATGCGCTTGATTGGAGTAATCCTCACTATTCAGGTGAAAAAGGATGGCAATATACTTCATCTGAATACTTAAAAGGAATTCGTGGTCGTGTAGACGTCAGCGTTTGGTATTAAGATATAAAATTGAGAAAGGAGTATGCAAGAAATTTGCATCCTCTTTTTCTTTACTTTACTGAAGCAAAGGGATATGAAATTTAATCAAAAAATCTCTAAATAATTCTTAAATTATCAGTCTATTGCAACTTTTCTCATGTGAGTCTTTTGGCTTGCTATTGGTTTTTTTTAGTAGTATACTAAGGTAGTAATCATTAAGCAGTGGTTACAAAAAATAATGAATGAGGTAAAAACAATGGTAGAATTGAAAAAAGAAGCAGTAAAAGACGTAACATCATTAACAAAAGCAGCACCAGTAGCATTGGCAAAAACAAAGGAAGTCTTGAACCAAGCTGTTGCTGATTTGTACGTAGCCCACGTTGCTTTGCATCAAGTACACTGGTACATGCGTGGTCGTGGTTTCCTTGTATGGCATCCAAAAATGGATGAGTACATGGATGCTCTTGATGGTCAATTGGATGAAATCAGCGAACGTTTGATTACACTTGGTGGAAGCCCATTCTCTACATTGACAGAGTTCCTTCAAAACAGTGAAATCGAAGAAGAAGCTGGTGAATACCGAAATGTTGAAGAAAGCTTGGAACGTGTTCTTGTTATCTACCGTTACTTGTCAGAACTTTTCCAAAAAGGTTTGGATGTTACTGATGAAGAAGGTGACGATGTGACGAACGGTATCTTTGCAGATGCTAAAACTGAAACAGATAAAACAATCTGGATGCTTGCAGCAGAACTTGGACAAGCACCTGGTTTGTAAGAAATAAGGTAACATAGATAAATCTGTAGGAAATTTCTTACAGATTTTTTCTATTTTGTAAGCTATTCCAAACCAGTCTTTTTTTGAGTTTTTTGATAAAATAGTACTATCAGTGAAAAGGATGGAAGCATGACTAAGAAAATCGTAGCTATTTGGGCCCAGGATGAAGATGGTGTGATTGGTAAGGACAATCGTCTGCCTTGGCATTTACCAGCAGAATTGCAACACTTTAAAGAAACAACTCTTAATCATGCTATCTTGATGGGGCGTGTGACCTTTGATGGAATGGGACGTCGTCTGCTTCCAAAACGGGAGACCTTGATTTTGACACGTAATTCGGAAGAAAAGCTAGACGGAGTTGCTACTTTTCATGATGTCCAGTCTGTCTTGGACTGGTATCATGCTCAAGACAAGAATCTCTATATTATTGGTGGGAAGCAAATTTTTCAGGCTTTTGAACCCTACCTTGATGAAGTGATTGTGACTCACATTCATGCTCGGGTGGAAGGAGATACCTATTTTCCTGAGGAGTTTGACTTGTCTATTTTTGAAATAGTTTCAAGCAAATTTTACGCCAAAGATGAGAAAAATCCTTATGATTTTACCATCCAATACCGCAAGAGAAAGGAAGTCTAATGGAACGTAGTATATTTGGTTTTTTCACAGCCATGCTGTGTTTGGTCTGCTTGCTTGCAGGGGCACAGGCTTTTCGTAAAAAGCGCTATGGACTTTCTGTCCTGCTCTGGTTAAATGCCTTTACCAATTTGGTCAATAGTATCCATGCTTTTTACATGACCTTATTTTAGATAGAATGACAGTATAAAAGAATAGAACGGAAGGAAATCATGCCTACAAATAGGAATAATGATATGATGGTTTATTGCTCATTTTGTGGCAAAAGCCAAGAAGAAGTACAAAAAATAATCGCAGGTAACAACGCTTTTATCTGTAATGAATGTGTGGAATTGGCCCAAGAAATCATTCGGGAGGAGTTGGCTGAGGAAGTCTTGGCGGACTTGTCTGAGGTACCAAAACCAATCGAACTCCTCCATATCTTGAACCATTATGTAATCGGTCAAGATCGTGCCAAACGTGCCTTGGCAGTGGCAGTATACAACCACTACAAACGCATCAATTTCCACGATACTCGTGAAGAGTCAGAAGATGTGGATTTGCAGAAGTCAAACATCTTGATGATTGGCCCAACTGGTTCAGGGAAAACTTTCCTTGCTCAGACCTTGGCTAAGAGCTTGAATGTACCTTTTGCGATTGCAGATGCGACAGCTCTTACTGAGGCTGGTTATGTGGGTGAGGACGTGGAAAATATCCTCCTCAAACTCTTGCAGGCTGCTGACTTTAACATTGAGCGTGCAGAGCGTGGCATTATCTACGTGGATGAAATTGACAAGATTGCTAAGAAGAGCGAGAACGTTTCTATCACACGTGATGTTTCTGGTGAAGGAGTGCAACAAGCCCTTCTCAAGATTATCGAGGGAACAGTTGCAAGCGTGCCCCCTCAAGGTGGACGCAAGCATCCACAACAAGAGATGATTCAAGTGGATACTAAAAATATCCTCTTCATCGTGGGTGGTGCCTTTGATGGCATCGAAGAAATTGTCAAACAACGTCTGGGTGAAAAAGTCATCGGCTTTGGTCAAAACAATAAAGCGATTGATGAAAATAGCTCTTATATGCAAGAAATCATCGCAGAAGACATTCAAAAATTCGGGATTATTCCTGAGTTGATTGGACGCTTGCCTGTCTTTGCGGCTCTTGAGCAATTGACCGTTGATGACCTGGTTCGCATCTTGAAAGAACCAAGAAATGCCTTGGTCAAACAATACCAAACCTTGTTATCTTATGATGATGTCGAGTTGGAATTTGACGACGAAGCCCTTCAAGAGATTGCCAACAAGGCCATCGAACGGAATACAGGGGCGCGAGGACTTCGCTCGATCATCGAAGAAACCATGCTAGATGTCATGTTTGAAGTACCGAGTCAGGAAAATGTGAAATTGGTCCGCATCACTAAAGAAGCTGTCGATGGAACGGATAAACCAATCCTAGAAACAGCCTAGAGGTGACTATGGAACTTAATACACATAATGCTGAAATCTTGCTCAGTGCGGCCAATAAATCCCACTATCCGCAGGATGAACTGCCAGAGATTGCCCTAGCAGGGCGTTCAAATGTTGGTAAGTCTAGCTTTATCAATACCATGCTGAACCGCAAGAATCTAGCCCGAACATCAGGTAAACCTGGTAAAACCCAGCTCCTGAACTTCTTTAACATCGATGACAAGATGCGCTTTGTGGATGTGCCTGGTTATGGCTATGCCCGTGTTTCTAAAAAGGAACGTGAAAAGTGGGGGCGCATGATTGAGGAGTACTTAACGACTCGGGAAAATCTCCGTGCGGTAGTCAGTCTAGTTGACCTTCGTCATGACCCGTCAGCAGATGATGTACAGATGTACGAATTTCTCAAGTATTACGAGATTCCGGTTATCATCGTTGCGACCAAGGCGGACAAGATTCCTCGTGGTAAATGGAACAAGCACGAATCAGCAATCAAAAAGAAATTAAACTTTGACCCAAGTGACGACTTTATCCTCTTTTCATCTGTCAGCAAGGCAGGGATGGATGAGGCTTGGGATGCAATCTTAGAAAAATTGTGAGGAAAAGAAAATGGCAAAAACAATTCATACAGATAAAGCTCCAAAGGCTATCGGACCCTATGTTCAAGGAAAAATCGTTGGCAACCTTTTGTTTGCTAGCGGTCAAGTGCCCCTATCTCCTGAAACTGGGGAAATCGTTGGAGAAACCATCCAAGAACAGACCGAACAAGTCTTGAAAAATATTGGTGCTATTTTGGCAGAAGCAGGAACAGACTTTGACCATGTTGTCAAAACAACTTGCTTCTTGAGCGATATGAACGACTTTGTTCCTTTTAACGAGGTTTACCAAACGGCCTTTAAAGAGGAATTTCCAGCTCGTTCAGCTGTGGAGGTAGCTCGTCTTCCTCGTGATGTAAAAGTCGAAATCGAAGTCATCGCAGAGATTGGATAAGCTAGGTGAAGTTTGGTTCTGCCAAACTTCTTTTGATATAAGGAGAAAAAGATGACAAAGAAACAACTTCACTTGGTGATTGTGACAGGGATGAGTGGTGCAGGGAAAACTGTGGCCATTCAGTCTTTCGAGGATCTAGGTTATTTTACCATTGACAATATGCCACCGGCTCTCTTGCCTAAGTTTTTGCAGTTGGTGGAAACAAAGGAAGATGACCATAAGTTGGCCTTGGTAGTGGATATGCGTAGTCGCTCTTTCTTTTCAGAGATTCAAGCTGTTTTGGATGAGTTGGAGAACAAGGAAGAACTGGACTTTAAAATCCTCTTTTTGGATGCAGCTGATAAGGAATTGGTCGCTCGTTACAAGGAAACCAGACGGAGTCACCCACTAGCAGCAGACGGACGGATTTTAGACGGAATCAAGCTAGAGCGTGAGCTCTTGGCACCTTTAAAAAATATGAGCCAAAATGTGGTGGATACGACAGAACTCACACCTCGTGAGCTGCGTAAGACCATTGCAGAGCAGTTTGCGGATCAGGAACAAGTCCAGTCTTTCCGTATCGAAATCATGTCTTTTGGCTTTAAATATGGAATCCCGATTGATGCGGATTTAGTTTTTGATGTGCGCTTTTTGCCAAATCCCTACTACCTACCAGAACTGCGTAATCAAACGGGTGTGGATGAACCAGTTTATGACTATGTCATGAACCATCCTGAGTCAGAAGAATTTTATCAACATTTGTTGGCCTTGATTGAGCCGATTTTGCCAAGTTACCAAAAGGAAGGGAAGTCCGTTTTGACCATTGCCATGGGTTGTACGGGTGGTCAACACCGTAGTGTGGCCTTTGCTAAACGCTTGGCGCAGGACTTATCCAAGAATTGGCCTGTTAATGAAGGGCATCGTGACAAAGACCGAAGAAAGGAAACGGTAAACCGTTCATGAGAAAACCAAAGATAACGGTGATTGGTGGAGGGACTGGGATTCCCGTCATTCTAAAAAGCCTGCGTGAAAAAGATGTGGAAATCGCTGCTATTGTAACGGTGGCAGATGATGGCGGTTCTTCAGGTGAACTCCGAAAAAATATGCAGCAGTTGACACCGCCAGGCGATCTCCGCAATGTCCTTGTGGCCATGTCGGATATGCCTAAGTTTTATGAGAAGGTCTTTCAGTATCGCTTTTCTGAAGATGCTGGAGCCTTTGCTGGCCATCCATTGGGTAATCTCATCATTGCAGGTCTGTCAGAAATGCAGGGTTCGACCTATAATGCCATGCAGTTACTGAGTAAATTTTTCCACACAACTGGGAAGATTTATCCTTCCAGTGACCATCCTTTGACCCTTCATGCAGTCTTTCAGGATGGGACAGAAGTGGCTGGAGAGAGTCATATTGCAGACCATCCAGGTATGATTGACTATGTCTATGTAACCAATACCCTCAACGATGATACTCCTCTGGCCAGTCGTCGAGTAGTGCAGACCATTCTTGAAAGTGACATGATTGTCCTCGGACCTGGTTCTCTATTTACCTCGATTTTGCCCAATATCGTGATTAAGGAAATCGGGCAGGCGCTTTTGGAAACTAAAGCAGAAATCGCCTATGTCTGCAATATCATGACCCAACGTGGGGAGACAGAACACTTTACAGATAGTGACCACGTGGAAGTCTTGCATCGCCACCTTGGTCGACCTTTTATCGATACTGTCTTGGTGAATATCGAAAAAGTGCCTCAGGAATACATGAATTCCAACCGTTTTGATGAATACTTGGTCCAGGTGGAACATGACTTTGCTGGCCTTTGTAAACAAGTTCCGCGAGTGATTTCATCCAACTTCCTTCGTCTGGAAAATGGAGGAGCCTTCCACGATGGTGATTTGATCGTGGATGAGTTGATGCGGATTATACAGGTGAGAAAATGAGTTTCACAGTAGCAGTAAAAGAAGAAATCCTAGGTCAGCACCATCTGAGCCGGCATGAATTATCTGCCATTATCAAGATGTCTGGTAGCATCGGTCTCTCGACCTCGGGCCTGACCTTGTCTGTCGTGACAGAAAATGCCAAACTGGCTCGTCACCTCTATGAGTCCTTTCTCCATTTCTATGAAATCAAATCGGAAATTCGCCACCACCAAAGAAGTAATCTTCGTAAGAATCGAGTCTATACTGTTTTTACAGATGAAAAGGTGCAGGACCTGCTGAGTGATTTGCACTTGGCCGACTCCTTTTTTGGTCTGGAAACAGGTATTGATGGGGCGATTTTATCAGACGAGGAAGCAGGCCGTGCCTATCTCTGTGGTGCTTTCTTGGCAAATGGAAGTATTCGTGACCCTGAGTCAGGTAAGTATCAGTTGGAAATCAGTTCTGTTTATCTGGACCACGCGCAAGGGCTTGCCTCTCTTCTCCAGAAGTTTTTACTGGATGCCAAGGTTCTTGAGCGCAAAAAGGGTGCTGTGACCTATCTCCAGCGAGCTGAAGACATTATGGACTTCTTGATAGTCATCGGAGCCATGCAGGCGCGTGATGATTTTGAGCGGGTTAAGATTTTGCGAGAAACCCGTAATGATCTCAATCGGGCCAACAATGCCGAAACAGCCAATATCGCTCGGACAGTTTCTGCCAGCATGAAGACTATCAACAATATCAGCAAAATCAAAGATATCATGGGCTTAGAAAACCTGCCAGTGGATTTGCAGGAAGTAGCGCAACTGCGGATTCAACACCCAGATTACTCTATCCAGCAGCTAGCAGATAGCCTCAGCACCCCTCTGACCAAAAGTGGCGTCAACCACAGACTCAGAAAAATCAATAAGATAGCTGATGAACTATAAAACCACGAATCCTATGTGACTCGTGGTTCTTTTTTATAAACTAGTAGAGTGTTTTGGTTGTACTTTTTGCTCAGGGTCGATATAGTTGATGGCGTTGTTAACAGCGGTTGGTGCTTCTCCAAGCCCTGTCGCAATCAAGTCAATTTTTCCGTCATAGTAGCAACAGTCACCGATAGCGTAGATTCCAGCTTGGCTAGATTCTTGTTTGCTGTTGACGATAATCTTGTGGCGGTTGAGGTCAAGGCCCCAGTTTTTAAGGTTACCGACAGAAGATTTGAAGCCATAGTTGACAAAGAGGTGATCTGAGTCAATCGTTTCGGTTTCGTCAGATTTGACTTTTGTGATTTCAAGTTTATCGAGCGTTTTTCCATCTCCAAGGAGTTGGCTAGGGATAAATGGTGTCTTGATGGTCACAGAAGATTCCTGTAAGGCTTGGACACTGTGTTCCAAAGCGCGGAAATTATCTCTGCGGTGAACAAGGGTAGTTGGTGCAATTTTTTCAAAAGCCAAAGCCCAATCCACAGCTGAGTCTCCTCCACCAAGAATCGTTACTTTCTTACCAGCGTATTGCTGAATGTTGGAAACGTGGTAGTGGATATTTTCATAGCCCTCAACCCCTTCAAGTTCCAGCGGACGTGGTTTGAAGGCACCACCACCCATTGCGATGATGACTGTTTTAGTCAGGTGACTTCCTTTAGAAGTTGTGATGACAAAGCCTGGATCTTGTTTTTCAATCTCAAGAACCGTTTCATTGAGATGAATAGGCGTGTCAAAGCCGTTTAGCTGTTCAATCAAGCGGTTAGTCAACTCTTCTCCAGTCAGGTTTGGGAAACCTGGGACGTCTAGGATTTCCTTTTCAGGATAGAGAATAGCAGGTTGTCCACCTAGCTGGGGAAGAGAGTCGATGATTTGGACCTTGGCTTGACGTAGGTGGGCATAAAAGGCCGCAAAAAGCCCGACTGGACCACCACCTACAATGGTAATATCATAGAGTTGAGACATGGTTTCTCCTTTGTTTTTTCTAGTCATACTCTTTGAAAATCTCTTCAAACCACGTCAGCTCTATCTGCAACCTCAAAACAGTGTTTTGAGCAACCTGCGGCTAGCTTCCTAGTTTGCTCTTTGATTTTCATTGAGTATCAGTTTATTTTATCATATTTTTTCTTTAATTTAAAATGAAGTAGGATAGGGAAAAAAATGCCAGAAAAATGGTATAATAGAAAGGAACGTGTTTGGACAGAGAGGAGACAGCAGATGAACTTTCAACAATTATCCAATCTGCAATATTGGACTAGCTTGTTTTCTAGTCCTTGGAGTATTGCCATCAATTTGTTTGATATTTTGATTGTGGCCTATGTTTTATATCGTTTTACAAAAGCGATAGCTGGTACTAAGATTATGATTTTGGTGCGTGGGGTCGTGATCTTTGTATTAGCCCAGGTTGTGGCCAATATCCTTGGTTTAACAACGATTTCTTGGTTGATTAATCAGATTATCACCTATGGGGTTATTGCTGCGGTTGTTATCTTCTCTCCAGAGATTCGGACTGGTTTGGAACGTTTGGGAAGGGCGACAGATTTCTTTTCTACTAGTCAAATTAGTGCAGAAGAGCAAATGATTCGTGCCTTTGTCAAGTCAGTTGAATATATGAGCCCTCGTAAGATTGGTGCCCTGGTTGCCATCCAACGAGTTCGCACCTTGCAAGAATACATTGCGACAGGGATTCCCTTGGATGCCAATATTTCGGCAGAACTCCTCATCAATATTTTTATTCCTAACACTCCCCTACATGATGGTGCTGTAATTATCAGAGAAAATCGGATTGCGGTGACTTCTGCCTATCTGCCTTTAACAGAAAGGACAGGGATTTCCAAGGAATTTGGAACCAGACATAGGGCGGCTATCGGTTTATCAGAAGTGTCGGATGCCTTGACCTTCATCGTCTCAGAGGAAACAGGTGGTATTTCTATTACCTATAATGGGGTCTTCAAGCATGCCTTGACTCTTGAGGAATTTGAAGCAGAGCTAAGAAGAATTCTTTTGCCAGTCGTTGAGGAAAAAGTTAGTTTCAGGGACCGTTTGCTAGGAGGTTGGAAAAATGAGAAAAAATAGTTTATATATTATCTCATCTCTCTTTTTTGCTTGTGTCTTATTTATCTATGCAACATCGACCAACTTTCAAAATAATAATACTGTAAGGCAGGTCAAATCAGAAACCTACACCAATACGATAACGAATGTTCCTATCGATATTCATTATGATAATAGTCAATACTTTATTAGTGGTTTTGCTTCAGAAGTTTCAGTTGTACTGACAGGTGCCAATCGTGTGACCTTGGCCAGCGAAATGCAGGAAAGTACTCGTAAGTTTAAGGTTACAGCGGATTTGACGGATGCCAGTGTTGGAACGATTGAAGTTCCCTTGAACATTGAAAATCTTCCAAGTGGATTGACTGCTGTGGCAACGCCTCAAAAGATCACAGTGAAAGTTGGGAAGAAGGTTAAGCGAGATGGGATGATTGTTGTGCCACAAGTTGACCAAAGCCAGATTGATTCCAAGCTACAAATTGATAGTGTAACCGTGTCAAATGAACGAGTTTCTGTCACAACTGACCAAGAAACATTAGCTAAGATTGACAAAGTTATTGCGCTTTTACCGACCAGTGAACGCATAACAGGTAATTACAGTGGTTCAGTACCTTTGCAGGCAATCGACCGCAATGGTGTTGTCTTACCGGCAGTTATCACTCCGTTTGACACAACAATGAAGGTGACTACAAAACCTATGACACCAAGTTCAAGCACATCAAATTCAAGTGCAAGTAGTTCGTCGGAGACATCTTCGTCAACAAAAGCAACTAGTTCAAAAACGAATTAAAAATAGGAAAAGGATTTTATAACAATGGGTAAATATTTTGGAACTGATGGAGTCCGTGGAGAAGCTAACGTAGAATTAACGCCAGAATTGGCCTTTAAACTAGGACGTTTTGGAGGCTATGTTCTTAGCCAACATGAAACGGAAGCGCCGAAAGTTTTTGTAGGACGTGACACACGTATTTCTGGGGAAATGCTAGAATCAGCCTTGGTGGCAGGTCTCCTCTCTGTAGGGATTCACGTCTACAAACTTGGTGTCCTTGCAACACCAGCAGTGGCTTACTTGGTTAAAACTGAGGGAGCCAGTGCAGGTGTCATGATTTCTGCTAGCCACAACCCAGCCCTTGATAATGGGATTAAGTTCTTTGGTGGTGATGGCTTCAAACTAGATGATGAAAAAGAAGCAGAAATTGAAGCCTTGCTAGATGCTGCGGAAGATACTCTTCCTCGTCCAAGTGCTGAAGGCTTGGGAACCTTGGTAGATTATCCAGAAGGCTTGCGTAAGTATGAAAGCTATCTAGTTTCAACTGGAACTCCTCTTGATGGAATGAAGGTTGGCTTGGATACAGCTAATGGAGCAGCTTCTACCAGTGCCCGTCAAATCTTTGCAGACCTTGGAGCTCAGTTGACTGTTATCGGGGAAACACCAGACGGTCTTAACATCAACCATAATGTTGGTTCAACCCACCCAGAAGCCCTTCAAGAAGTAGTCAAAGAAAGCGAATCAGCTATCGGTTTGGCCTTTGATGGAGACAGTGATCGCTTGATTGCTGTTGATGAAAATGGCGACATCGTCGATGGTGACAAGATCATGTACATCATCGGTAAATACCTTTCTGAAAAAGGACAATTGGCTCAAAATACAATCGTGACAACCGTTATGTCCAATCTCGGCTTCCACAAGGCCTTGGACCGTGAAGGCATTAATAAGGCAGTCACTGCAGTTGGTGACCGCTACGTTGTTGAAGAAATGAGAAAATCAGGCTACAATCTTGGTGGTGAACAGTCTGGTCATGTCATCTTGATGGATTACAATACCACAGGTGATGGTCAATTATCAGCAGTCCAATTGACTAAAATCATGAAGGAAACTGGTAAGAGCTTGTCAGAGTTGGCAGCAGAAGTAACCATCTATCCACAAAAATTAGTCAATATCCGAGTGGAAAATGCCATGAAGGAAAAGGCTATGGAAGTGCCAGCTATTAAGGATATCATCGAGAAGATGGAAGCTGAAATGGCAGGGAATGGCCGTATCCTTGTCCGCCCAAGTGGAACAGAGCCTCTTTTGCGTGTTATGGCAGAAGCGCCTACAACAGAAGAAGTGGACTACTATGTTGATACCATCGCAGATGTAGTTCGAGCTGAAATCGGGATTGACTAAATCCTAGAAAACTAGATGAAAATAAAAAATTATGGTACAATAGCTTATAATATTGTAGCCGAGGGAGAAAGACATGAATCTTAAACGTGAACAAGAATTTGTTAGTCAGTATCATTTTGATGCGCGTAATTTTGAATGGGAAAATGAAAATGGAGCTCCTGAAACTAAGGTGGATGTGAACTTCCAATTGATTCAACATGACCAAGAAAATCAAGTGACTTCCTTGATTGTTGTCTTGAGTTTTATGATTGTATTTGATAAATTTGTCATCAGTGGAACCATTTCACAGGTAAACCACATCGATGGCCGTATTGTCAATGAACCAAGTGAATTGAGCCAAGAAGAAGTGGAAACTTTGGCTCGTCCAAGTTTGAACATGCTCAACCGTTTGACTTACGAAGTGACTGAAATTGCATTAGACTTACCAGGAATCAATTTGGAGTTCTAATATGAAACTAGCTGTTATCACAGATTCCTCTGCCTATCTCAGTGCAGATACCTTGCAAAGAGAAGATTTGTTTGTCTTGGATATTCCTGTCAATATTGATGGTGAGGAGTATGTCGAAGGTATCAATCTGACTGCTGAGGAATTTTATCAAAAAATGGCTCAGGCTTCGGAATTGCCTAAGACCAGTCAACCAAGCATTGCCAAGTTAGATGAAATTTTAACTTCACTCAAAGAACAAGGCTATACCCATGCCTTGGGGCTTTTCCTATCTTCTGGAATTTCAGGTTTTTACCAAAATATCCAGTATATGGTGGATGACTATGAGGGTTTAACCATTGCTTTTCCAGACACTTTGATTACAAGTGCTCCGCTGGGTATCATGGTTGAAAGTGTCTTTAACTGGCGCGACCAGGGCGATGATTTTGCCATTATTCAGGATAAACTAGCTATTCAAATTAGTCGTACGTCAGCTTTTATCATGGTGGATGATTTGGATCATTTGGTGAAAGGTGGACGCCTTTCAAATGGGGCTGCGATTTTGGGTAATCTGCTAA
Source organism: uncultured Streptococcus sp. (assembly GCF_963516515.1). Taxonomy (GTDB): domain Bacteria; phylum Bacillota; class Bacilli; order Lactobacillales; family Streptococcaceae; genus Streptococcus. The sequence goes on from NZ_CAUQCJ010000002.1 coordinate 61,162, forward strand.
GCATTAAGCCAATTCTTTATTTCAATGACCAAGGTGTGATTGAAGTTTACGAAAAAGTTCGTACTGAGAAGAAAGCAACCAAGCGTTTAATTGAAATCATTAAGGAAACAACGGCTTCAGGCCAATATCGGGTCATTGTCATTCATGGAAATGCTCCTGAAAAGGCTGAAGAATTGCGTCAACACTTGCTTGAATCTGGAGTGGGTACGGATATTTCACTTGCTACATTTGGCAGTGTCATTGGGACACACCTAGGGTCAGGAAGCATTGCTCTGGGTTATATTCCAGTGATTTAGTTAGCACTTCAAGACTAGTCAAGAAGGATTTGTATCTTAGAAATTGAACACGGACTAGCTTCCTCTTGAAAAAAAGATGCCTGTCTGGCCTTTCGCGGAGAGTCAGCGCCATTCCCTATTTTTCATGGGCAGCTAAGGTCCTTGGTATCATGATAATTGAACACGCCTGAAACCCTGTGTGAAAAAGATAGTTCTTCCAAGGAGTAGACACTTCTTGATCAAAACTCCTATTTTCACTTTGTGTTCTTACAGGCTTTGTATCTTAGCAATTGAACACGGACTACCTGCCTCTTGAAAAAAGATGCCTGTCTTGCCTTTCGTCGAAAGTCAGCGCCATTCCCTATTTTTCATGGGCAGCTAACGTCCTTTGTATCTTAGACAGGAGTAGAGATGAGTATTCGAGTAATTATTGCTGGTTTTAAGGGAAAGATGGGCCAAGCTGCTTGTCAGATGGTCTTGGCTGATCCAGACTTGGACTTGGTAGCAGTTTTGGATCCTTTTGAGTCTGAGTCAGAATGGCAGGGTATTCCTGTTTTCAAGGATAAGGCTGATTTAGCAGGTTTTGAAGCGGATGTCTGGGTAGATTTTACTACTCCAGCTGTTGCCTATGAAAATACACGTTTTGCTCTTGAGAATGGCTTTGCTCCAGTAGTTGGAACGACAGGCTTTACTAGTGAAGAAATTGCAGAGCTAAAAGTATTTTCTCGTGCTCAAGATTTGGGTGGTTTGATTGCTCCAAACTTTGCCTTGGGTGCTGTCTTGCTCATGCAATTTGCGACTCAGGCTGTCAAATATTTCCCAAATGTGGAAATTATTGAGCTTCATCATGATAAAAAAAAGGATGCTCCGAGTGGAACAGCCATCAAAACAGCTGAATTGATGGCAGAAGTTCGAGAGTCTATCCAGCAAGGTGCGCCTGATGAAGAAGAACTGATTGCTGGTGCTCGTGGTGCTGACTTTGATGGCATGCGGATTCACTCTGTCCGTCTACCAGGCTTGGTAGCCCATCAGGAAGTCATCTTTGGCAATCAGGGAGAAGGATTGACTCTGCGTCATGACTCCTATGATCGCAGCTCCTTCATGACAGGGGTCAATTTGGGAATTAAAGAAGTTGTCAAGCGTCATGAGCTTGTCTATGGATTAGAACACTTATTATGAGATTAACGCAAATGCCTTCTGAATTTCAGAAGGCTTTACCAGTATTAGAAAAAATTAAAGAAGCAGGTTTTGAGGCTTATTTTGTTGGGGGTTCTGTTCGAGATGCACTCCTCAATCGCCCTATCCATGATGTGGATATTGCGACTTCTTCTTATCCAGAAGAGACCAAGCAGATTTTTCCGCGAACAGCCGATATCGGAATCGAGCATGGAACCGTCTTGGTCTTAGATGGGGATGAGGAGTATGAGGTAACCACCTTTCGGACAGAGGATGTCTATGTGGACTATCGCAGACCCAGTGCGGTTTCCTTTGTGCGTTCGCTAGAAGAAGACCTCAAACGCCGTGATTTTACAGTCAACGCCTTTGCCTTGGATGAGACAGGAGAAATCGTTGACTTGTTTCATGGTTTAGAAGATTTGGAAAAGCAAGTCTTACGAGCAGTTGGAGTGGCAAGTGAGCGTTTCAACGAAGATGCTTTGCGGATTATGCGTGGCTTCCGTTTTCAGGCCAGTCTTGGCTTCGAAATTGAGCCCGAAACGTTTAAAGCTATGAAGACCTTGACGCCCCTTTTGGAGAAAATTTCTGTAGAGCGTACCTTCGTTGAGTTTGATAAACTCTTGCTGGCTCCCTTTTGGAGAAGGGGTTTGGCTTCCATGATTGAGAGTCAAGCTTATGATTATCTCCCTGATATGGAATCTAGCCTGGGCAAGCTCAATAGACTGTTTGAGTTGGAGACTGATTTCACCTTTGAATCTTCAGAGCAAGCCTGGGCGGCTCTACTGTGGGCTTTGAAGATTGAAAATGCGCAACCATTTTTGAAAGCTTGGAAGACCTCACGTCAGTTTGCTAAGCAAGTTCAGGATTTGCTGACTATTTTGGCCTTGAGTGAAAAGGGAGAATTGAGCAAGCGCGATTGTTATCGCTTTGACTTGGAGTTGCTTTTACAGGCTGAAAATCTTCGTCAGGCTCAAGGAAAAGAAGTTAACCCGCAAGCCATCACAGAAACCTACCAGAGCTTGACCATCCATGATAAGAAAGAAATTCAGATTAATGGTGGTATTTTGATCAAGGAATATGGCTATCAGCCGGGACCAGACTTGGGAGAGATTTTAACAGAGATTGAGTATGCCATTGTCGATGGAGAATTGGAAAATGACCGTCAAGCCATCCATGCTTATCTGAGGGAGAAAAAATGAGTGATTTTATCGTTGAAAAACTAAGTAAATCCGTTGGTGACAAGACCGTTTTTAAGGATATTTCCTTTATTATCCATGACTTGGATAGAATTGGTCTAATCGGTGTCAATGGAACGGGCAAGACTACCCTTCTAGATGTCCTTTCGGGTGTGTCTGGCTTTGATGGGGATGTTAGTCCCTTTTCAGCTAAGAATGATTACCAGATTGATTACTTGACCCAAGATCCTGATTTTGATGATAGCAAGACGGTCTTGGATACGGTTTTATCCAGCGACCTCAAGGAAATCCAGCTTATTCGTGAGTATGAGTTGCTCATGCTCAACTACAGTGAGGGCAAACAGGCGCGTTTGGAACGGGTCATGACTGAAATTGACTCTCTCCAAGCTTGGGAAATCGAGAGTCAGGTCAAGACCGTTCTTAGCAAATTGGGTATTCGGGACTTATCGACTCCTGTTGGGGAATTGTCAGGTGGTCTAAGAAGACGGGTTCAGTTGGCGCAAGTTCTTCTTGGCAACCACGACCTCTTGCTACTGGATGAGCCGACCAACCATCTGGATATTGCGACTATTGAGTGGCTGACTCTCTTTTTGAAAAATTCTAAGAAAACCGTCCTTTTTATCACCCATGATCGTTATTTCCTAGACGCTTTATCAACACGTATTTTCGAGTTGGACCGAGCAGGTTTGACAGAGTATCAGGGGAATTATCAGGACTATGTTCGCCTTAAGGCGGAACAGGACGAGCGTGATGCGGCTCTTCTCCACAAAAAGGAACAACTTTATAAGCAAGAATTGGCCTGGATGCGTAGACAACCGCAGGCACGTGCGACCAAGCAGCAGGCTCGTATCAATCGATTCCATGACTTGAAGAAAGAAGTTTCAGGTGGAGTTGCTGAAACAGATTTGACCATGAACTTTGAAACCAGTCGTATCGGTAAAAAAGTCATCGAGTTTCAGGATGTTTCCTTTGCCTATGAAAACAAGCCCATTTTGCAAGATTTTAATCTCTTGGTGCAGGCCAAAGACCGTATTGGAATTGTTGGGGACAACGGTGTTGGGAAATCAACTCTCCTTAACTTGATTGCAGGAAGTCTTGAGCCGACAGCAGGTCAAGTTGTGATTGGGGAAACTGTTCGTATTGCCTATTTTTCTCAACAAATTGAGGGCTTGGATGAAAGCAAGCGAGTTATCAATTACCTGCAGGAAGTGGCAGAGGAGGTCAAGACCAGTGGTGGTTCTACGACTTCCATCGCTGAGTTGTTGGAACAGTTCCTTTTCCCACGTTCGACGCATGGAACCTTGATTGAGAAGTTGTCTGGTGGCGAAAAAAAACGTCTTTATCTCCTCAAATTGCTTTTGGAGAAACCAAATGTTCTTCTCTTGGACGAGCCGACCAATGATTTGGATATTGCGACCTTGACAGTTTTGGAGAATTTCTTGCAAGGTTTTGCAGGTCCTGTCTTGACAGTTAGCCATGACCGCTATTTCTTGGATAAGGTAGCAACCAAGATTCTCGCTTTTGAGGATGGCAAGATTCGTCCTTTCTTTGGTCATTATACCGATTATCTTGATGAAAAAGCCTTTGAAACAGAGATGGTCAATCAAGTGCAAAAGGCCGAAAAGGAGAAAGTGGTTAAGGTCCGTGAAGACAAGAAACGCATGACCTACCAAGAAAAGCAGGAGTGGGCAAGCATTGAAGGCGATATTGAAGCCTTAGAAAATCGTATCGCTGCGATTGAAGAGGAAATGCAGGTCAACGGCTCTGACTTTGGTAAGCTAGCGACTCTTCAAAAAGAATTGGACGAGAAAAACGAAGCACTCCTTGAAAAATACGAACGCTATGAGTATCTCAGTAACTTTGATAGCTAGAAGAATAGAAAAATCCCGTCTCATGACAGGATTTCTCTATTCTTTTTTGGTTTCCTGATGAAAGATATTTTGCCAAGTTTCGTGGCGACGCCAGATACTGGTATGGACGATACCATCTAACTCATAGCAGATGAGTTTGGTCTTTTGACTGATGGAAGTGATTTGAATATCCTTGATAGCAGAATTCAAGTCTTTTTCGGCTTTATAGGCCTCTTTATCCATCTGATTTCCGTCTTGACGAATATAGACAAAATCGTCAGCCAAGAGTTCTTCCAGTTGATTTCCCTGGTCAATCAATTGTTCGCGCATAAGCAATTTTTTGTAGACATTGTCTAAAATTTCGTCCTCAGGTATAGGTGCTGGTTCGATATGGACATCGGTATCAAAGACCCCAAAACGCTCTTCCAGCATAGACTCGACCTGATCCGCGATCTCGTGGCTTTCATAAACTGACAAGTCAGGATTCATCTCTAGTGTGATATCCAGGTAAATATTGCTACCGTAGGTGCGACCTCTTTGGGACTTAACCTTGCTAATTTTGGGAATTTCCATAATGGCCTTTTGATAGTCCTCAAGCAGACGGTCGTCGAAACCATCTGATAGGCTAAAGGAAGACTCAATGAAGATATCATAGGCAGTTTTCAAGATAAAGAAAGTGATGATGATAGCAACCAGTTTATCTACAATGGGATAATTGAAACTGCTAGCCAGGATGGCAATAGTAGTACCAAGTGAGGTAAGAGCATCAGAAAGATTGTCCTTTGCTGCGGCCTTTAGTGCCTTGGAGTTGGATTTCTTACTGAGGCGAGTGTTATAGAGATAAACTACAAACATAATCGCTGCAGAAATGATTCCTAGAGTTGCACCAAGAGGGTCAATGACCGTTTCTTCATGACTAAGAATTTTTTGAATGGTATCCTGAAGTACATCGAAACCGACATAAAACATGATGATGGAAGTGATTAAGCTTGCCAAATCTTCAATCTTCCAATGGCCAAAACGGTGGTCTCGGTCAGCAGGCTGGCGTGCCATCCTGATTCCAATCAAGAGGGCCACATTTCCAATGATGTCCGAGACGTTGTTAAAACCATCAGCCACCAAACTGGATGAATGAAGAAGATGACCAGTTGCCAATTTGGCCGTAGACAAGAGCAGGTAGGTCGAAATACTGATAATGGCCCCACGCTCAGCTAACTTGAGATTTGAGATAGATTGCTTCATTCAACTTCCTTTCTAGTCACATAGCATTCTACCATTATACTGGTTTTCAAGGGAAAATTCAAATAGGGCAGTTTTTACTCTTTGAAAATTGTTCAAAATTTGGTATAATAGTACTACTCAAGGGAGTAGCTGGCAGAAACCTGTGATAGTGTCGTCATTCCGAATTTTATACTGAAAAGTATGCTTTCCGGCACTATCTTAAACAGCGAGACTTGTTATGATTAACAGGTCTCTTTTTTGTTTGTCGTGAAAAGATACGATGAGAAATAGAGGGCCTGTTTTGCACACAATGTCAAGGAGGAGACACATGTCAAAAGAACAAAAACGCCAAGCGTTTTACACTCAAAGTCCTGAAGAGGTCTTGAAGGCTGTGGATGCGACCGAGCAAGGTTTGTCATCAAGTGAGGCAGAAAAACGCCTTGCTGAATTTGGCCACAATGAACTCGAAGAAGGCGAGAAACGATCAATCCTGGTCAAATTTATCGAGCAATTTAAGGATTTGATGATTATCATCCTAGTTGCAGCAGCAATCTTGTCAGTTGTGACTTCTGGTGGGGAAGATATCGCAGATGCCATCATTATCTTAGCCGTGGTTATCATTAACGCTGCCTTTGGTGTTTACCAAGAAGGAAAAGCAGAAGAAGCTATCGAAGCCCTCAAATCCATGTCTAGTCCAGCTGCCCGCGTTCTGCGTGATGGACACATGGCTGAGATTGATTCTAAAGAATTGGTACCAGGTGATATTGTTTCCCTTGAAGCTGGTGATGTGGTACCAGCAGACTTACGTTTGCTAGAAGCCAATTCTCTTAAAATTGAAGAAGCAGCTCTTACAGGTGAGTCTGTGCCAGTCGAAAAAGACTTGACAGTTGAACTTGCTGCAGATGCTGGTATTGGTGACCGTGTCAATATGGCCTTCCAAAACTCAAATGTGACTTATGGTCGTGGTCTTGGTGTTGTTGTCAATACAGGTATGTACACGGAAGTTGGTCATATAGCAGGTATGCTTCAAGATGCGGATGAGACAGATACACCACTTAAACAAAACTTGAACAACCTTTCTAAGGTCTTGACCTATGCTATCTTGGTCATTGCCCTTGTTACTTTTGTAGTGGGTGTCTTCATTCAAGGGAAAAACCCACTTGGTGAGTTGATGACCTCTGTTGCGCTTGCTGTTGCAGCTATCCCAGAAGGGCTCCCAGCTATCGTAACTATCGTTCTTGCTCTTGGTACTCAAGTTTTGGCAAAGCGAAACTCTATCGTTCGTAAATTGCCAGCAGTAGAAACCCTTGGTTCGACAGAAATTATCGCTTCTGATAAGACTGGTACGTTGACCATGAACAAGATGACCGTCGAAAAAGTCTTCTACGATGCAGTCCTACATGACTCAGCTGACGACATTGAACTGGGTCTTGAAATGCCCCTTCTTCGTTCAGTTGTCTTGGTCAATGATACGAAAATCGATGTGGAAGGCAACCTGATTGGTGACCCAACCGAAACAGCCTTTATCCAATATGCCTTGGACAAGGGCTACGATGTTAAAGGTTTCTTAGAGAAATATCCTCGTGTAGCTGAATTGCCATTTGACTCTGAACGTAAGCTCATGTCAACAGTTCACCCATTGCCAGATGGTCGTTTCCTTGTAGCAGTCAAAGGTGCGCCAGACCAACTTTTGAAACGTTGTGTTCTTCGTGATAAGGCTGGGGATATTGCTCCGATTGATGAGAAGGTTACAAACCTCATCCATACAAACAACTCTGAAATGGCTCACCAAGCCTTGCGTGTCCTTGCAGGTGCCTATAAGATTATCGATATCATTCCAGAAAACCTCACTTCTGAAGAGCTTGAAAATGATTTAATCTTCACTGGTTTGATTGGGATGATTGACCCTGAACGTCCTGAAGCTGCTGAGGCTGTTCGTGTGGCTAAGGAAGCGGGAATTCGTCCAATCATGATTACGGGTGACCACCAAGACACTGCAGAAGCTATTGCCAAACGTTTGGGAATCATTGACGCAAATGATACAGAAGGCCACGTTTTAACTGGTGCTGAACTCAACGAACTGTCAGATGAAGACTTTGAAAAAGTAGTTGGTCAATACTCTGTTTATGCCCGTGTATCTCCAGAACACAAGGTTCGTATCGTCAAGGCTTGGCAAAAACAAGGTAAGGTTGTTGCCATGACAGGTGACGGTGTCAATGATGCGCCAGCTCTGAAAACAGCCGATATCGGTATCGGTATGGGAATCACTGGTACAGAGGTTTCTAAGGGGGCTTCTGACATGATTCTTGCAGATGATAACTTTGCGACTATCATCGTCGCAGTGGAAGAAGGACGTAAGGTCTTCTCAAACATTCAAAAGACTATTCAGTACTTACTTTCTGCCAATACTGCTGAAGTATTAACCATCTTCCTATCAACCTTGTTTGGTTGGGACGTCTTGCAGCCAGTTCATCTCTTGTGGATCAACTTGGTAACGGATACCTTCCCAGCTATCGCTCTAGGTGTTGAACCTGCGGAGCCAGGTGTTATGACCCATAAACCACGTGGACGTAAGGCAAGCTTCTTCTCAGGTGGTGTTTTCAGCTCCATCATTTATCAAGGAGTACTCCAAGCAGCCCTTGTTATGAGTGTTTATGGCCTTGCCCTTGCTTACCCAGTTCATGTGGGTGACAATCATGCCATTCATGCAGATGCACTAACTATGGCCTTTGCAACCCTTGGCTTGATTCAGCTCTTCCATGCCTACAATGTCAAGTCTGTTTACCAGTCCATCTTGACAGTTGGTCCATTCAAGTCTAAGACCTTTAACTGGTCTATCTTGGTATCCTTCATCCTTCTTATGGCAACAATCGTCGTAGAACCACTTGAAGGAATTTTCCACGTAACCAAACTAGACTTATCACAATGGGGAATCGTTATGGCTGGAAGCTTCTCAATGATTATCATTGTCGAAATCGTTAAGTTTATCCAACGTAAACTCGGCTTTGACAAGAATGCGATATAAAAAGAAAAAGTCATCTTCGGATGGCTTTTTACTACAGTTGAGGGAAAGGGGTTACAGTTATCAGCTTTTGTGCTATAATTGCTATAATATAGTAAAAAGTAAGAGGAGTGTGAGGAAGTGGAAAAGAAAATTGTGAAGGATATTTTGTTTTTATCTCAGGTGTCTCAGCCGGCAAGTCAGGAAGACCTTTATCTTGCCAGAGATTTGCAGGATACACTCTTAGCAAATCGTGAGACTTGTGTTGGTCTGGCTGCCAATATGATTGGGGTGCAGAAGCGCGTGATTATCTTTAATCTTGGCTTGGTTCCCGTGGTCATGTTTAATCCAGTGCTCCTGTCCTCTGAAGGATTTTATGAGACAGAGGAAGGCTGTTTGTCATTGACAGGTGTGAGACCTACTAAGCGTTATGAAACCATAAGGGTGTCCTATCGGGACAGTAAGTGGCAGGAACAGTTCATGACCTTGACAGGCTTCCCAGCACAGATCTGCCAGCATGAACTGGATCACTTGGACGGACGAATCATTTAGGAGGAAAGCAAATGAAACGGATAGTCTTTGAACTTATTTTTATCGCAACGACCTGGTATATCTTTTTACCGCCTCTTAACCTGACCAGCTGGGAATTTCTCTTTTTCCTCTGTGGGCATTTGCTGCTTGTAGCAATTTTATTTGGCTTTGGCAAGGGGATAAACCTTGTAAAAACAGTCCATGTGCGCCACGGTAAGGCGGAAGCTGCTTTAAATTTTGAGGGTTTCAAAATCAATCGGTTAGGTAAAGTTCTTTTTGCTTCTATTGGAGGGATTCTTCTCTTGGCTGGTTTAGTTTCCTTGGTGACTTCTAGTATTTTTCAGGCTAAAAATTATGCTAATGTAGTCACGGTTACGGAAAAAGACTTTACTGAATTTCCTAAGACTGATACCAGTAAGGTTCCTATTCTAGACAGAAGTACTGCTGAAAAAATTGGTGACCGCTACTTGGGTTCCCTGACGGATAAGGTGTCGCAGTATGTGGCAGCAGACACCTATACTCAACTAACGATTGACGGGAAGCCTTATCGGGTTACACCGTTAGAATACGCAGACCCTATCAAATGGTTTAATAATCAAGCTAAGGGAATCGGCGAGTATATCAAGGTGGACATGGTCACAGGAAATGCCAATTTGGTGGACTTGAAGACACCAATCAAGTATTCTGATTCAGAGTATTTTAACCGCGACGTCAAACGTCACCTGCGCTTGAAGTACCCAACCAAAATCTTCAAGACTCCATCTTTCGAGGTGGACGATGAGGGCAATCCTTTCTATGTAGCAACGGTTTACCAAAAGCAATTTGGACTTGCGGTTCCTCGTCCTGTTTCAGTCATTATCTTGGATGCTACAAATGGAGAAACCAAGGAATACAGCTTATCAGATGTTCCAGAATGGGTGGACAGGGTTTATCCAGCAGAGGAAACCATCGAGCAAATCAACTATAACGGCAAGTACAAGGACGGTTTCTGGAATGCCATGATTTCCAAGAAAAACGTGACCCAGACTACCAAGGGCTATAATTACTTGTCTATCGGTAATGACATCTATCTCTACACAGGTGTGACATCGGCCAATGCAGATGAAAGTAATCTTGGTTTCATTCTTGAAAATATGCGAACAGGAGAAATCACCAAGTACAGCTTGGCTTCTGCGACCGAAGAATCAGCCCGTGAATCAGCCGAAGGTGCTGTTCAGGAGAAATCCTACAAGGCAACCTTCCCAATCCTTATTAACCTCAATGACAAGCCTTTGTACATCATGGGCTTGAAGGACAATGCTGGATTGGTCAAAGAGTATGCTTTGGTAGACGCAGTCGAGTACCAAAATGTTATCGTAGCAACGACAGTGGAAGAGCTGCTTAGCAAGTATGCTAATAAAAACGACCTTGAAATTGACAATGAAACCAAAGAAAGTATCAAGGGTGTGGTAGCAGACCTCAAATCAGCTGTTATCAAGGGAGATACCGTCTACTTCTTTAAAGTTGATGGCAAGATATACAAGGTCAAGGCTTCTGTATCTGATGAACTTCCTTACCTAGAAAATGGTAAAAACTTTGAAGGTCAAGTAGGAAAAGATAATTATCTTAAGACCTTTAAAGTACAGTAAGAGAAGAGGTTGGAGAAAAATCTCAATTTCAGGAAAAAATGAAGTAAATCTTTCCATAATAGACGCATAGTATCAAGTTTTTCAACACTTGATATGATGCGTTTTTCTGATTTTTAAGACTTTTCCCAGTTTCTTTTCAGATGAATTTCTTGGTAGTGGCTAAAAAATATGCTACACTATCAATATGAAAATTTTAATCCCAACAGCAAAAGAAATGAACACAGACTTGCCAAGTATCGAAGCTGCTCCTTTAAAACCAGAAAGTCAGGCTGTGCTGGATGCCTTGGCTCTCTATTCTGCTAGTCAATTGGAGAGTTTTTACAAGGTTTCAGCTGAGAAGGCAGCGGAAGAATTTCAAAATATCCAAGCTTTAACAAGCCAAACTGCCCAACACTATCCAGCCTTGAAACTTTTTGATGGGCTTATGTACCGTCATATCAAGAGAGACAAATTGACCGAGGCCGAACAAGCCTATCTTGAAAATCATGTCTTTATTACCTCGGCTTTGTACGGAGTCGTTCCAGTCTTGTCACCTATGTCACCTCACCGTTTGGACTTTTTGATGAAGTTAAAAGTCTCTGGTAAGACTTTGAAAAGCCACTGGAAGGCATCCTATGGTGGAGCTGTGGAGAAAGAAGAAGTGATTTTCTCCCTCTTGTCATCAGAGTTTGAAACTGTATTTTCTAAGGAAATCAGAGAAAAGATGGTGACCTTTAAATTCATGGAGGACAAGGGTGGTCAGCTGAAGATTCATTCAACTATTTCCAAGAAAGCGCGTGGTGCCTTCCTGACAGCTCTGATCGAAAATCAAGTACAGACGGTGGAGGAAGCTCGGCGTTTAAGCTTTGCAGGATTTGAGTACCGAGAAGACTTGTCCCAGCCACAGGAATTGATTTTTGTAAAGGAAGTCTGAAAAGAGAAAAATTCAAATTGAGGCTCAACTTCTTCGTTTTTAAAACGCATGAGGTTGGATAAAAAGTCTTTAAAATCAGAAAAATGCATATTATCAGATATTGAAAAAATTTGATGATATGTATTTTATTTTTCTAGAGTATTTTGGAGATGTTATACTTTAATTTTATTAGGATTGAAAGAAAAAATTAGTCATTTCCTATCTTTTCTATTGCTTTATCGGCCATCGTTTGTTATATTAAAAGTGTAATTATTTTTTATTTAATGATGTAAGTGTTGCACTTTTTAGACAGAAAGGAGTATTTTTTTAAATAGCAGATGTAAACGCTTACGTATATAGTGAAAGGATTTAGGACTTAATGGATAAAGGATTGTTTGAAAAACGTTGTAAATATAGTATTCGAAAATTTTCATTAGGGGTTGCTTCTGTCATGATTGGTGCAGCTTTCTTTGGAACTAGTACTGTCCTAGCAGATTCTGCACAAACAGGTTCAACAGCAAATATCCCGGCTGATTTGGCTGCAGCTCTTGCAAATGCTAAAGAGGACGGAGGGCATGATTTTGAAGCACCAAAAGCTGGTGAAGACCAAGGTTCTCCTGAAGTAACTGAAGGACCAAAGACTGAAGAAGAATTACTGGCAAAAGAAAAAGAAACTGCAATAAGCTCATCAACTTCAGATACTCTTCCTGATGAACTACGTGGAAAACTTGATAAGGCTGAAGAAAATGGTCATGCTGCATCAAAAGAAGACTTAGAAAAAGAAGATAAAAGTTTAGTTCCAGAAGATGTCGCTAAAACAAAAAATGGAGAATTAAACTATGGTGCGACTGTTGAAATTAAAAGCGCTGCGGGGATTGGCAGTGGTATCGTTATTGGGGAAAATCTAGTTTTATCTGTTTCTCATAACTTTATCAAAGATGTTCCAGATGGTAATAATCGTAAGGTAGCTGATAATGTTGAGAGTGATGGAGATGTCTATACAGTTTCTTACAAAGGAGCACCAGATGTCAAATTTAGTAAGAATGATGTAAAACACTGGGACCGTGAAGGCTTCCTCAAAGGCTATAAAAATGACTTGGCAATTGTTAAGCTTCGTACACCTCTTGCAAATGCTCCCGTTGAAGTGACTGAGAAGCCTGCTACAACTAAGGTAGGAGATAAGGTTCATGTATTTGGATATCCAAAAGGAGAACTCGATCCAATTCTGAATACAACTGTTGAGGACATTAACAATCACGGAGAAGGTGTTCGTGGGATTAGCTATCAAGGAAGTGAACCAGGTGCTAGTGGTGGCGGAATCTTCGATGAAAATGGGAAATTGATTGGTATCCACCAAAACGGTGTCTCTGGTAAACGTAGTGGAGGTATTCTCTTCTCACCTGCTCAGCTAGAGTGGATCCAAAACTATATCAAGGGTATTGAAACAACGAAACCAGCTGGTCTAGATGCTCTCGATAAACAAGTGGAAAACAAGGAAGAAAAACCAAAAGAGGACAAACCAAAAGAAGAAAAACCAGCTGACAATAAGCCGGCAGAAAACAAACCAGCAGAAAATAAACCTGCTGAAAACAAGCCCGCTGAAACTAAACCGAGTGAATCAAAAGAAGTCACTCCCGAATGGAAAACAGTTGAAAAGAAAGAACAACAGGGAGCAGTAACTGTCCGCGAAGAAAAAGGAGTTCGTTACAACCAACTAGCTTCAACTGCTCAAAATGACAATGGTAAAAAACCAGCCTTGTTTGAAAAAGCTGGTTTGACAGTAGATGCTAATGGGAATGCTACCGTTGATTTGACCTTTAAAGAAGAATCCGAAACAGGTAAGTCTCGCTTTGGTGTCTTCATGAAATTTAAAGACACAGATAATAACGTTTTTGTAGGATATGACCAAGGTGGATGGTTCTGGGAATACAAGACAAATGGTAGTGGGCTTTGGTATCAAGGTGGACGTGTTGCAGCTCCAGTAAATGGATCTGAGAACCATTTGACGATCAGTCTCAAATCAGATGGACAGCTCAATGCAACTAATAATGATGTGAAACTTTTTGACACAGTGACCTTGCCATCTGCAGTAAATGACAAACTAAAAGATGAGAAGAAAATCGTTCTTAAAGCTGGAACCTATAATAGTAGTGAAAGAACAATTGTCAATGTCAAAACTGACAACCAAGAGGGAGTTAAAACAGATCAAGAATCCACTAAAAAAGAAAAGGGCGATACAGTAGATGATAGCAATGTAAAATACGACACTATTCAATCTACAGTATTGAAAGCAGTTATCGACCAAGCCTTCCCACGTGTTAAAGAATATGTTCTAAATGGAAACAAGCTCCCAGGACAAGTGCAACCAATTAATAAAGTTGTGATCAACAAGCACGCTGTGACTCCTGAAGTTACCTATAAAAAGGTCAATGCAACGACTGCTGAATATGAGATGAAACTCCGTGATGAGCCTAATCTAATCAATGCAGATATGACTGTTCGTTTGCAAGTAGTGGATAACCAACTTCACTTTGATGTGACTAAGATTGTAAACCATAACCAAGTTACGCCAGGACAAAAGATCGATGATGAAAGAAAGCTACTCTCATCTATTAATTTCTTAGGAAATTCACTTGTTTCGGTTTCAAGCGACCAAACTGGGGCTAAGTTTGATGGGGCAACTATGTCAAATAACACGCATGTCAGTGGAGATGACCATATTGCTGTAACCAATCCAATGAAGGACTTGGCTAAGGGCTATATGTATGGATTTGTTTCTACGGATAAACTTGCTGCAGGTGTTTGGAGCAATTCTCAAAACAGCTACGGTGGTGGTTCGAATGACTGGACTCGTTTGACAGCATTCAAACAAACTGTTGGAAATACAAACTATGTAGGAATCCAAAGTTCCGAATGGCAATGGGAAAAAGCTTATAAGGGCATTGTCTTCCCAGAATATACGAAGGAACTTCCAAGTGCCAAGGTTGTTATCACAGAAGATGCCAATGCTGATAATAAAGTAGACTGGCAGGATGGAGCTATTGCTTATCGTAGCATCATGAACAACCCTCAAGGTTGGGAAAAAGTTAAAGACATTACAGCTTACCGTATCGCTATGAACTTTGGTTCACAAGCGCAAAACCCATTCCTCATGACCTTGGATGGTATCAAGAAGATTAACCTTCATACAGATGGTCTTGGTCAAGGTGTACTTCTTAAGGGATACGGAAGTGAAGGACATGACTCTGGACACTTGAACTATGCAGACATCGGTAAACGTATTGGTGGTGTTGAAGACTTCAAGGCTTTGATTGAGAAAGCGAAGAAATATGGTGCCCACCTCGGTATCCACGTCAACGCTTCAGAAACCTATCCTGAGTCTAAATATTTTAATGAAGATATTCTTCGTAAGAATCCAGATGGTAGTTACAGCTATGGATGGAACTGGTTAGATCAAGGAGTTAATATTGATGCTGCTTATGACTTGGCGCATGGACGCTTAGCTCGCTGGGAAGAGTTGAAGAACAAACTTGGTGAAGGTCTCGACTTTATCTATGTGGACGTTTGGGGAAATGGTCAATCAGGAGATAATGGTGCCTGGGCTACCCACGTTCTTGCTAAAGAAATCAACAAACAAGGTTGGCGCTTTGCGATTGAGTGGGGTCATGGTGGTGAATACGACTCTACCTTCCAACACTGGGCAGCTGACTTGACCTACGGTGGCTATACTAATAAAGGTATCAACAGTGCTATCACGCGCTTTATCCGTAACCACCAAAAAGATTCTTGGGTTGGGGACTACAGAAGTTATGGTGGTGCAGCTGACTACCCACTTCTAGGCGGTTATAGCATGAAGGACTTCGAAGGATGGCAAGGACGTAGTGATTATAACGGTTATGTAACAAACTTGTTTGCTCATGACGTCATGACTAAGTACTTCCAACACTTCACAGTCAGCAAATGGGAAGATGGCAAACCAGTAACTATGACTGATAATGGTAGTACCTATAAATGGACTCCAGAAATGAAAGTCGAGTTGGTCGATGCTGCAAATAACAAGGTTGTGGTAACTCGTAAATCCAATGATGTCCACAGTCCACAATATCGTGAACGTACAGTAACACTTAATGGACGTGTTATCCAAGATGGTTCAGCTTACTTGACTCCATGGAACTGGGATGCAAATGGTAAGAAACTTGCTAGTGACAAGGAAAAAATGTACTACTTCAATACTGAAGCAGGTGCAACAACTTGGACACTTCCTAGCGACTGGGCAAATGGCAAGGTTTACCTTTATAAACTAACTGACCAAGGTAAGACTGAGGAAAAAGAAGTTGTCGTGAAAGACGGTAAGATTACTCTTGATCTAACTGCAAATCAGCCATATGTTCTCTATCGTTCAAAACAAACCAATCCTGAAATGTCATGGAGTGAGGGTATGCATATCTATGACCAAGGATTTAACAGTGGAACTTTGAAACACTGGACTATTTCTGGTGATGCTTCTAAGGCAGAAATTGTCAAATCACAAGGCGCAAATGAAATGCTTCGTATCCAAGGCAACAAGAGCACAGTCAGCCTTACTCAGAAACTGACTGGTTTGCAACCAAATACTAAGTATGCTGTTTATGTCGGTGTTGATAACCGTAGTAATGCTAAGGCAAGTATCACAGTGAATACTGGTGAAAAAGAAGTGACTAGCTATACCAATAAGTCACTAGCTCTTAACTATGTTAAGGCATATGCCCATAATACTCGTCGTGACAATGCTACAGTTGACGATACAAGTTACTTCCAAAACATGTATGCCTTCTTTACAACAGGTTCAGATGTATCAAATGTCACTCTTACTTTGAGTCGTGAAGCTGGTGATGAAGCAACTTACTTTGATGAAATTCGTACCTTTGAAAACAATTCAAGTATGTACGGAGATAATCATGATACAGCTAAAGGAACATTTAAACAAGACTTTGAAAATGTCGCTCAAGGTATTTTCCCATTTGTAATTGGTGGTATCGAAGGAGTTGAGGATAATCGTACTCACTTATCTGAAAAACATGATCCATATACACAACGTGATTGGAATGGTAAGAAAGTCGATGATGTTATCGAAGGAAATTGGTCATTGAAGACAAATGGGCTAGTTAGCCGTCGTAACTTGGTTTACCAAACAATTCCTCAAAACTTCCGTTTTGAAGCTGGTAAGACTTATCGTGTAACCTTTGAATACGAAGCAGGATCTGACAATACCTACGCCTTTGTAGTCGGTAAGGGTGAATTCCAGTCAGGTCGTCGCGGTAATCAAGCAAGCAATTTGGAAATGCATGAATTGCCAAATACTTGGACAGATTCTAAGAAAGCTAAGAAGGTAACCTTCCTCGTAACAGGTGCAGAAACAGGCGATACATGGGTAGGTATCTACTCTACAGGCAATGCAAGCAACACACGTGGAGACTCTGGTGGTAATGCGAACTTCCGTGGCTACAATGACTTCATCATGGACAGACTTCAAATTGAAGAAATTGTTTTGACAGGTAAGATGATGGCAGAAAATGCTGTTAAGAACTACCTTTCGACTGTTTCGATGGAGAACTATACTAAAGAAACAATGGATGCTTTGAAAGAGGCTGTCTTTAACCTTAGTCAAGCAGACGATGATATTAGTGTAGAAGAAGCTAAAGCAGAAATCGCTAAGGTCAATGCTCTTAAAGATGCTTTAGTGATGAGGAAAACAGCTCTTGTGACAGATGACTTTGCAAGCCTAAGCGCTCCTGCTCAGGCTGGTGAAGGTCTTGCAAATGCCTTTGATGGAAACTTATCTAGTTTATGGCATACATCATGGGGCGGAGGAGATGTTGGTAAACCAGCTACAATGATTTTGAAAGAACCGACTGAAATTACTGGTCTCCATTATGTTCCACGTGGTTCTGGTTCAAACGGTAATCTGAGAGATGTGACTCTTGTCGTAACGGATGAAACAGGCAAGGAACATACTTTCAATGCAACAAATTGGGCTGACAATAACAAACCTAAAGATATCAACTTTGGCAAGACGATCAAAGCTAAGAAAATTGTTCTAACAGGAACACGAACTTACGGAGATGGTGGTAATCAATATCAATCAGCTGCAGAATTGGTCTTCACTCGTCCACAAGTGACTGAAGCAGGTCTTGATACTACAGCTTATGAAGCTGCCTTAGCTAAAGCTCAAAAATTGGCTGATAAGAGCAATCAAGAGGAAGTAGCAAGTGTTGTTGCCAGCATGAAATTTGCAACAGATAACCATCTCTTAACAAATAGAATGATTAAATACTTTGCAGATTATCTTGCTCAATTGAAAGATGAAACATCTACTCCAACTCCAGAACCGAAACCTGAAACTCCAACATCAAGCAAAGATGAGGAGACAGCACCAATTCTCGAAGTGCCTGAGTATAAAGGGCCGATTGGAACAGCTGGTGAAGAAGCTGCTCCAACACTAGCAGTTCAGCCAGAATTTAATGGTGACGTCAATGCGGCAGAAGCAGCTGTCAATGAAGTTCCAGAATATACAGGTGCAATGGGAACAGCAGGTGACCAAGCAGCACCTACGGTAGACAAGCCAACTGAAGAGGTTCGTGTCTTATCAGATAAATCAACAGGAGTTGTAGTTGCAGGACTAGCAAGAGATTTTATACCAGACATGCATCTTCAAGTTCAAAAAGTAACAGACCAAAGCCTACAAGGTATGGAATTTGATGCTTATGCTCTTCAGTTGGTAGATAAGGATAATCATAAGGTTCAGCCGAAAGGTGCAGTCCTTGTTAGAGTACCAGTTTCTGGTGAAGTGGCCGGGGTATACTATACCGCATCAGGTGAGTCAGTGAACTTTACAAATGGTCAAGGAACAATTGAATTCACAACTAGTCAACTAGGACATTATGCAGTAGTTTATAAACCAGTTTCTAAACAACAGAGCCCATTAGCTGATGAGCCTGGAGGAAATGCACAAACTCCATCTACTGGGGAAGCAGGAGGAAATGCACAGACTCCATCTACTGGGGAAGTTGGAGGTAAGTCACAAATTCCATCAACAGATCAATTCAATCAGAAGCAGCAGAGTTCAGCAGCACAATCAGTTGATAGGTCTAAACCAAGAATGAAGATAGAAGAAGCAAAAGAAGAAATGAAGGCTAAACTTCCAGACACTGGAACTAGTAAGTCAGATCATCTTTTCTTCCTTGCCAGCCTCAGTCTAGCAATGTCTACTCTATTTCTTGCAAAGAGAAAAGAAGATTAGAATATACAGGAGTTTTCATTAAAAGGGAGCTCAAACTCTCTGCTTGTTCTAGTGGAGAAAAAAGAATACCCAGAGAGGACCTCTAGGTTCTCTCTTTTTCTAAAGGGAAATGAGAACGTTTACGATTGTGAGCGTATGAAAGGAAATAAGAAAAAATGGGAAAACATTTTTTTGAGAAACGGTGTCATTATAGTATTCGTAAATTTACGATTGGTGCAGCTTCTGTTATGATTGGTGCTAGTATCTTTGGTGCTGGCATGGTTCAAGCAGCTGAAACAGAAGGACCTGCTGAGACAGAAGGAACGATAACACAGGCTCAGCCTCTGGATAAGCTACCAGCAGATATAGCAGCAGCTATTGAAAAAGCAGAAACTGCTATTACGACGAGGGATACTGAAATTCAACCAAGTGAGACAGAAAGTCAGCCTGAAAATACTGGAGAAACAGTTACAAAACCAACTGAAACTCCTGCTCCTAAGGAAGAAGTAACTCCGAAACCAGCAGTTACACCTAAAGAAGAGGTGGCTCCAGCTGTAAAACCGTCAGAAACTCCAGTGGCAAAAGATTTGGTTGCAACTCCTGATGTCAATCATTTAGAAAATGCGACTGTTACAGCTTCAAACCAAGAAGCTCAGACACAAAATACTGTAGACAAAGCAATCGATGGCAAACCAGAAACTCACTGGGCAACTGACCGGGATGTTGTGAATCCAACAATCGAATTTAAATTTGAAAAGCCAACCTTGATTAAACATGTTGAGATTGATTGGGATCGCCGTGCTCGTGGTGAACGAAATGATCCAAACATCAAATCTTGGAATCTCTATTATGCAGGTCAAGAAAATGTGAATGGTTCGGGAGTTAAAGAATGGAAATTAGCCTATCAAAGAACAGGAACTCCACTTCTTGATGAAAAAGTTGACTTGAAAGAAGCTATTCAAGCCAAGTACCTCAAACTTGAAATTACAGATTACCAAGCTGGTACTATGAACTGGAAAAATGTTGGTATCCAAGAAATCCGTGCCTACTCAAATATTCCAGATACCAGCAAACCAACAGACATTCGTCAGGTGACAGAACTAGCAGTTGCTAAAGATGGAAAATCACTTGTATTGCCTAAATTGCCTGGTCAAGTTAGTTTGATTGGAAGTAACAAGCAAGGAGTTGTCGACCTTAATAATAAAATCTATACACCTTTGACAGAACAACATGTCAAAGTGATGGTTCAACAAGTCAATGGAAATCATACCTTCAAAAAAGAGTTTGAAGTAGTGATTAAAGGTTTGCATGCAGATGAAGGCGTTGGAACCAAACCAGCAGTTGCACCAGCAGTTCAACAATGGTATGGAACTGAAGGAAAAACGTCAATAACATCAGATACAGTGATTTCAGTTGGCGATTCTGGATTTGGTCAAGAAGCTAAATTCTATCAGACTGACCTTGAAAGTCGTGGCTTAGAAATTGCAACAGGTAATCAGACATCTCAAAAACGAATTGAATTTAAAAAGGTTGAAGACAAAGGCTATGGCAAGGAAGGCTATGGTATTAGCATTAAAGACGGAGTCATCACAGTAGAAGCTGCGACAAATGCAGGTGCCTTTTACGCAACTCGTACCCTTCTACAAATGGGCGAAAATAATTTGCAAAATGGAGAAATCCGTGACTTCCCAAGCTTCAGTCATCGTGGCTTTATGCTAGATACAGGTCGTAAGTTTATCCCTTATGATACGATTGTAGACATCATGCTAAACATGGCCTACTACAAGATGAATGACTTGCAGTTGCACCTAAATGATAACTATATCTTCTTAAAAGAGCACTTGGCAGGTAAGAACTTAAGTTCAGAAGAAGAACTGAAGTATGTTTTAGAGCATGCTAAAACAGGTTTCCGTGTCGAGACAGATATTGTTGGTAAGGATGGCCAAAAATTAACATCTGACGAGCATTATACTAAAGAAGAGATGCAAAATCTGATTAAACTTGCTAAGGCCTTGCATATCAATCTAGTACCTGAAATTGATACACCAGGTCATGCTCTGTCATTTGTCAAAGTTCGTCCTGACCTCATGTATCAAGGTAGTCTGAGCGATTACAGAGGTAAACATAACGTAGAGCGCGTAGCCATGCTCGATCTAGATAATAAATACGATGAAACGCTGGCTTTTGTCAAATCAGTTTATGACAAACTCCTAGATGGACCAGATGCACCGCTTCATGGCGTATCTACCGTTCATATTGGTACGGACGAATATTATGGTAGTAGAGAAAGCTATCGTCGTTATGTCAATGACCTTATTAAATACATTAAAGGAAAAGGATATACACCTCGTATTTGGGGATCGCTCAGTGCGAAACGAGGTAAAACAGCGGTTGATTGGAAAGATGTAGAAGTTGATATCTGGAGTATTGGCTGGCAGCAACCAAAAGAAGCTATTGCTCAGGGAGCTAAGATTATTAATATTACAGATATCCCAACATATAGTGTCCCAAGTGGTAGCAATAGCCAAACTGCTTATGGTGATTATGCTAACTATGAAACTCAGTACAACCGTTGGACACCAAATGACTTCTCAACAGGTGGAGGACCACGTCTAGAAGCCTCTAATCCTAATATCATTGGTGGTGGTCATGCAGTTTGGAATGATAACATTGACCTTCATGAAACTGGACTTACTTCTTACGATATCTTTAAACGCTTCTTCAAGAGTATGCAATCCACTGCAGAACGCACTTGGGGTTCAGATCGTGCAGCTAAGACCTACGCAGACCGTATTCAACCAGCAAGTGTCTATGCACCACAATCTAATCCAGAGAAGACCGTAACTGAAGAAGATTTGTTTAAGATCAATCCTGATACTGTCAAAGATTACCTTGCTAAGAAAGTGAAGACAAGTGAAAAAGGATTGAATTTCGATAAAGACAGTACGATCGAAGGTCTAGTTGGTGACGCAGGACCAAGTCATGTCTTGAAATTGGATGTTACTGTAACTGGTGATGGCGAACAAACCTTCTCAACAAGTGGCAATAATCAACTTTATCTTGCAGATAAAGATGGCTACCTTGCCTATACTTTTGAACAATTCCATATTCAATTCAACAAGAAACTTGAAAAGAACAAACGTTATCAAATTTCTGTTGTAACGAAGCCACAATCGACAGAAGTTTATGTAGATGGTGAAAAGGTTGAACGTATTGCAAATCCAGCCAATCCTCGCTTGGCTTATAATAGCTTAGTCTTACCACTTGAAACGATCGGTGGTTTCAAAGGAATCTTGCATAGTGCTGAGTTGTCAAATGAACCATTTGTAAATCCACGTTTGATTCCAAATGATCATTTTACAGTTTCTGCAACTAGTCAAGAATTACCAGGTACCAATGCAGAAGGTCCAGTAGAAAAAGCATTTGACAATGATCCAAACACCTTCTGGCATTCAAAATGGTCTGGACCTCAAGCGCCATTCACAGTTGCTATGAACTTGAAAGCAAGTGAAAAAGTCAATGGTTTGACTTATCTTCCACGTCCAGGTGGTGGTAATGGTGTCGTGACATCTTATGAAATCTATGCTCAAAAAGATGGTCAAATGGTTAAAGTTGCTTCAGGAACTTGGGAAAACAATGCCAAAGAGAAAACAGTGAACTTTGATGCAGTTGAAACGGATAAGGTAGAATTAAAAGTTCTAGCAGGTGTTGCAGGATTTGGTAGTGCCGCAGAAATTCAACTTCTGAAACCAGTTTCTACTAACAATGCAGAAGAGCCAGCTACTCCAAAAACACCTAAAGTTGAAGAAATGGGTGATGGTACAACTGAACTTGCTGATAACTTTGTAGCTAGCAAGCCAACAAGTGATGAAACAGTTGCTGCAGCAGCGAAAAGTCAAGATTACCTTAAGAAAGAGTACAAGGTCTTTCCAACGCCACAAAAAGTAACTTACGATGAAGGTGTTACAAAACTCCATAAACAAGTCAATCTTGTCATGGGAGAACAATTAGATATCTATACTCGTAACCGCTTGAAGAGTGTTTTGCAAGAACATCAAATCTCATACACAAGCAGTCAATCAGCAGTGGCAGGTGCTACCAACATCTACCTTGGTGTTCATGGTCAACATTCACAGGCTGAAAAAGAAGTGTCTGGAATTTCTCAAGGACTCTTTGATAAGATTGATGCCTATGCCTTGTCAATCAAGAACAATACAATCTCTATCGTCGGTAAAGATACAGATGCTGTCTTCTACGGTTTGACAACTCTCAAACACATGCTTAATGAAAGTCAAGTTCCAGTATTGCGTAATGTAACAATTGAAGACTACGCTGAAATTAAGAACCGTGGCTTTATCGAAGGTTACTATGGAAATCCTTGGAGTAATGCTGATCGTGCAGAGTTGATGCGTTATGGTGGTGACTTGAAGTTAACCCAATACTTCTTTGCACCAAAAGACGATCCATATCACAACAAGAAATGGCGTGAACTTTATCCAGAAGAAAAACTAGCTGAAATCCGTGAATTGGCGCGTGTCGGAAACCAAAACAAGACTCGTTATGTGTGGACCATCCATCCATTCATGAATAACCGTATCCGTTTTGGCAACGATGCTGACTACCAAAAAGACCTTGAAACTATTAAAGCTAAATTCACTCAATTGATGGATGTCGGTGTTCGTGAGTTCGGTATTTTGGCCGATGATGCCCCAAGTCCAGTTGGTGGCTACAATAGCTACAACCGCTTGATGAAGGACATGACAGACTGGTTGACTGAAAAACAAGCAACTTATGGTGGCCTTCGTAAGGAAATGATTTTTGTCCCAGGTCAATATTGGGGTAATGGCCGTGAAGATGAGTTGAAAGCACTCAATGAAAATCTTCCAACTTCAACCTCTATGACCCTTACTGGTGGTAAGATCTGGGGTGAAGTATCCGAAAGCTTCCTCTCTAACCTTAAGAACAACCTGACTGCAGGTGGTA
Organism: uncultured Streptococcus sp.; assembly: GCF_963516515.1. GTDB lineage: Bacteria > Bacillota > Bacilli > Lactobacillales > Streptococcaceae > Streptococcus. Next base: position 85,173 of record NZ_CAUQCJ010000002.1, read on the forward strand.
AGACCTATCGTCCAGTTTCTCTATGGGTCAATTGGCCTGTTACAGATAACTCTAAACAACACTTAATCTTAGGTGGTGGTGAGAAATTCCTTCATCCAAATGTTGATCCTAGTCTTCTTTCAGGTATCATGTTGAACCCGATGCAACAATCTGAGCCATCGAAGATTGCCCTCTTCTCAGCAGCCCAATATGCATGGAAACAATGGAAGTCAGAAGAAGAAGCCAAGAAAGTCAACGATATCGCCTTTAACTTTGTTGAAAATGGTAAGTTTACTGATAGTGAAGCATCTATTGCCTTCCGTGAACTTGGTAAACATATGATCAACCAAAACATGGATGGTCGTGTTGTGAAATTGGAAGAGTCTGTTGAACTTGCTCCGAAATTGGCAACATTTATGTCTAAGTTGAAAGCAGGTCAAGATGTCAGCGCAGAGCGTGAAGGATTGCGTGCGGAATTTGCTAAACTAAAAGCTGCAGCTCAACTTTATAAAGCATCTGGTGATGAAAAGATGCGTGCTCAAATCCATTATTGGTTGGACAATACCATCGACCAAATGGATGCCTTGAGTGCTCTCCTTGATGGTACAGAAGCTATTGCTACAAATGACTCTGCAAAACTTTGGGATAGCTACTATAAAGGATTGAAACTATATGAACAGTCTCAAACTCATACTTTCCATTATGTAGACCATGACGAAAAAGCTGAGTTAGGTGTTCAACATATCCGTCCATTCTTGCTTGGACTGCGTGAAATCTTGGCAACAGAAGTTCAAAAAGCCTTGCATCCTGACCAAGTGATTAGTACCTTTATCACGAACCGTACAGGTGTAGAAGGCGGACTTGCTGAGGTGACTGATGGAGATTTGGGAACTCATGCATTAATCAAATCGCCAAACAGTATCAAGACTGGTGATTACATTGGCTTGAAATTTAACAAAGCTGTTCCACTCCAAAACTTGACCTTTGCAATGGGAACTCAAGCAAATCCTCGTGATACCTTTAACAGTGCTAAGGTTGAGTACCTCAATGAAAATGATGAGTGGGTAACACTTTCAGAACCAAGCTACACTGGAAATGAATCTCTTATTAAATATGAAAAACTCAATATTCGTGCCAAGGCTGTTCGAATGATTGCGACTTCAGATCGTGATAATACTTGGTTTGCTGTAAGAGAAATTGCTGTTAACCGCCCTGTGGAAGTTACTCGTGCTAAACAGGCAGCTACTGTGACGATTAGTCCAAATCTTATGTACAAGTACAATACGACAGTTGGTCAGATTACAGACGGTCGTGACAATACTGAAGCCATGCTTGCGAATGCTGATCGAACTGATACAACTCCAGTAAATAGTTGGGTACAACTAGACTTAGGCGAAGTCAAACCTGTGACTAAGGTTCGTCTCCATCAAGGTTCAGGAGATAAATTAGCAGAAGGTGTTCTTGAATATTCTGCAGATGGTAACTCATGGCAAGAATTGGATCGCTTGACTGGTGAACAAACCAAAGAAATCGAAACTCCAATTTCAGCTCGCTATGTCCGTATTCGCAACACTAAGAATACCAACCTATGGTGGCGTATAGCTGACTTTTCGGTTGAAACACGTGCAGGCAATAGCAAATTGACTGATACAAACGTTGAAAACTTGAAGTCAACTCCAGTTGATGACAGCCTAGGCCGTTATAATATGCAAATTCCGAGCGGAACAAAACTTCCAGCTAAGAGTTATTTGGGTATGAAACTTGATCGTCTTCACCAAGCTGAACTCATTCAAGCGGTTGGTACAGAAAATCCATCCCTCAATTTGGAATATTCTCCAAATGCCCAAGAATGGTATCCGGCTGATCAAGTGACAGATAAGTCCTTAGTACGTTATGTTCGTTTGGTCAACAAGACTGACCAAGAACAAGCAGTGACAGCAACCTCTCTACTTGTTCATACAAAAGAAGTTCAACCAACTACACTTGATTCGACATCAATGGGAATCCATCCAACATATGGTCGCAATGACGTTCGTAAGATTAAGAACTTGGATCAATTGTTTGATGGAGTTTACAATAACTTTGTAGAATTCTCAGACTATGCTCGTAAAGACGGTCATATCACTTTGAAACTTGGTAGCGAACGTGACATTAAGAAAATTAGAGCTTATATTCAAGATGGAACTCAAAATTATCTGCGTGATGGTAAGATTCAAGTCAGTCAAGATGGCAAGACTTGGACAGATCTTGTGACAGTTGGTGACGGTGTTACTAATGAGACACGTGATGATTCCTTGACAGATGGTTGGACACATGATTCTAAGATGCCAGGAAACCGCTACATCGAGGGTGAACTTGCAAGTCCAGTTAAAGCCAATTATCTCCGTGTTCTATTTACAGCTAACTATGATGCTCGTTTTGTAGGCTTCACTGAGTTGGTTATCAATGATGGCGAATTCGTGAAACCAATTAATGACCCAACTGTTCAAGGAAACAGTGGTGAAAGCCAAGGTAATCTCTACACCAACCTTGTAGATGGTAAGGTATTGACTAGCTATAAGGCTGAGAAAGAACAAGGTGAGCTGGTCTACCACTTGTCAGAACCGACAGATGTGAACCATATCCGACTTGTTTCAAGTCTTCCGCAAGGAGTGAAGGCTCGAGTATTGGCTCGAACTCTTAAATCAGATAGAAGAGATTCTTGGTCAGAAATAGGTGAGATTACCTCAAGCTTCCAAACATTTGCTGTCCGAGATAAATCTCCATTATTGGATGTGAAACTTGTTTGGGAAGGAGGTAAACCAGAGTTCTACGAAATGACGACATTCCACCAAGAACTTCCAGAAGAACCAGCCAAACCAGCTCCAAATACAAGTAAGGGCGATGAACCAGCTTCAGTAGTAGAAGTCCCAGAATATACTGGTGGCGTAAATGGTGTTGAAGCAGCTGTTCATGAAGTTCCAGAATACACTCAAGCTATTGGCACAGCAGGTGATGGCGTAACTCCAGTAGTAGAAGCACTAGAATTTAAAGGTGGTGTTAATGCAGTTGAGGCAGCTACCCATGAAGTTCCCGAGTATACTGAAGCTATTGAAAAAGCAGACAAGCTTCCAGCACCAGTAGTAGAAGTCCCAGACTTCAAGGGTGGCGTAAATGGCACTGAAGCAGCTGTCCATGAAGTATCAGAATATGAAGGAACAGCAAGTCATCAAGCCACTCCAACAGAGGAAAACTTGAAAGATTCTGTTGATAAAGTCGATGGAGATAAGATGAGCAGTGGCAATAGTGATGTTGAAACTACTGTTGAAAAGTCCGATGAATTTGCAAGTGCATCAGTGAAAACAGATCAAGTCCAAAAACAAGAACAACCACAATCATCGCTTGCTAAAGTTAAAGATCAACTTCCAGCAACAGGTGGAGAAGAATCAGCTACTTTAGCCTTATTAGGTGGTCTTGGACTAGTTCTCTCTGCCGTGTTTGTCAAAAAAGGGAAAAAGGATTAATACTCTTCGAAAATCTTTTCAAACCGCGTCAATGTCGCCTTGCCGTAGATATGTATTTCTGACTTTGTCAGTCTTATCTACAACCTCAAAACAGTGTTTTGAGCAACCTGCGGCTAGTTTCCTAGTTTGCTCTTTGATTTTTATTGAGTATAAGAATTCGAAAAAGAGTTATTCAATGATCCCGGATAAACCTTAATGTCACAATAAAACCACACAGTGATTTCAGTATTGAGCATCATCAAGCTGAAAGCAACACTGTGTGGTTTTTGAATAGTTGATAGTTTCGGACTAGATTCTTTACCAATTGTTAAGCTTCTCGTTATAGGATACTTACTCCCTCTTTTTTGTTATATTAAACTCATAAAAAGATTGCAAATTTTTGTTCATTTTGATATATTCAATATATACAAAAAAACAAACTTGATGCTTAGTTGTGTATTCAGAAGGAGGTTATTTTTTAAAAAGTAAACGCTTACTTAGTGTCGAGAAAAAGAAATGAGGATTTTAATGAACAAAAGACTTTTCGATAAACGTTGTCATTATAGCATTCGTAAATTTGCTATAGGTGTGGCATCTGTGATGATTGGAGCTAGTATATTTGGCTTGTCAGCTGTACAAGCTGAGGAGTTGTCTTCATCCAATACTCAGACAGAAGAAACAATGGTTCATCAACCCCAACCTTTAGATAAGCTTCCTGATGATGTGGCAGCTGCTATCGCAAAGGCTGATGAGAATGGTGGACGTGAGTTTGTAAAGCCAAAATCTGAAGCAACAGAAGAAAATGGGATTAAGGATACGGATTCTGCTAAACCTGTTAATGAAGGCAACCATGAATTGGCTGGTCCTAAAGTTGAAACTCCGAATAAAGTAGGAGAAGGAAACGAAGCTGAGGAGAAGCAAAAGTCTGAAGAGACAAATCTAAAGACTGCGGAAGAAAATCCGAAATCTACAGCAACAGTTGAGACAGATGTAAAAGAGGATGCTAAAAAGACTTTAGAAAAGGATCAGGTAAAACCGACTACAGATATCAAATCTTCTTCTGAAAAAACGCAAGCGCTTTCTAAAGAGTTAAGTAAAGCGGATGTTGAAAAAGAGAAGCAGCTATTATCAGATCGAAAACAAGATTTCAATAAAGATTGGTATTTTAAACTAAACGCCCAAGGAGATTTTTCAAAAAAAGATGTGGATGTTCATGATTGGTCTAAATTGAATCTTCCACACGATTGGAGTATTTATTTTGACTTCGATCACAAGTCTCCTGCTCGCAATGAAGGTGGTCAGTTAAATGGTGGAGCAGCTTGGTATCGTAAGACTTTTACACTGAATGAAGTAGACAAGAACAAGGATGTTCGTATCAATTTTGATGGTGTTTACATGGATTCTAAGGTTTATGTAAACGGTAAATTTGTAGGACATTATCCAAGTGGTTACAATCATTTTTCTTATGATATTACAGAATTTTTGAACAAGGATGGCAGTGAAAATTCCATTACCGTTCAAGTGATCAATAAGCAACCAAGTAGTCGTTGGTATTCTGGAAGTGGGATTTATCGTGATGTAACCCTTAGTTATCGTGATAAAGTCCATGTTGCGGAAAATGGGAACCACATTACAACACCAAAATTAGCTGAACAAAAAAATAGCAATGTTGAAACACAAGTTCAAAGTAAGATTAAAAATACAGATAAAAAGGCTGCGAATGTCTTTGTGGAGCAACAGATTTTCACTAAGGAGGGTAAAGCTGTTTCAGAACTAGTTCGTTCTGCAACTAAGAGTTTGGCAGAAAATGAAACAGCACAATTTAATCAGAATATCTTGGTTAATCAGCCAACTCTTTGGACAACGAAAAGTTACCATCCTCAACTTTATGTTCTAAAAACAAAAGTCTATAAAGAAGGCCAGTTAGTTGATGTAACAGAAGATACATTTGGTTACCGTTATTTCAATTGGACTGCTAAGGAAGGTTTCTCTCTGAATGGTGAACGCATGAAATTCCACGGGGTAAGTATTCACCATGATAATGGAGCCTTGGGTGCAGAAGAAAACTATAAGGCTACCTACAGAAAATTAAAACTTCTGAAAGATATGGGAGTCAACTCCATTCGTACAACTCACAACCCGGCGAGCCCTCAGTTGCTAGATGCTGCGGCGAGTCTAGGACTTTTGGTTCAAGAGGAGGCTTTTGACACTTGGTATGGTGGCAAGAAGACTTACGACTATGGACGGTTCTTTGATCAAGATGCAACTCATCCTGAAGCTAAGAAGGGTGAGAAGTGGTCTGATTTTGATCTTAGAACAATGGTAGAACGTGATAAGAACAATCCGTCTATTGTGATGTGGTCTCTTGGAAATGAGGTAGAGGAGGCAAATGGTAGTCCTCGTTCTATTGAAACTGCTAAACGTTTGAAGGCTGTTATCAAAGCGATTGATACTGAGCGTTACGTAACCATGGGTGAAAATAAATTTAGTCGTGCATCTACAGGTGATTTCTTGAAAGTTGCAGAAATTATGGATGCTGTGGGTATGAACTATGGAGAACGCAATTATGATGCTGTTCGTAGAGCTCATCCAGATTGGCTCATTTATGGTTCTGAAACGTCTTCAGCGACAAGAACGCGTGATTCTTATTACAATCCTGCTCGAATTCTTGGACATGATAACAGTCCAAATCGTCATTATGAACAATCTGATTATGGTAATGACCGTGTTGGATGGGGAAGAACAGCTACTGAATCATGGACTTTTGACCGTGATCATGCTGGATATGCTGGACAATTTATCTGGACAGGAATTGACTATATCGGTGAACCAACGCCATGGCATAACCAGGATAGTACACCTGTAAAAAGTTCCTATTTTGGTATTATTGATACAGCTGGTTTGCCCAAGAATGATTTCTACCTTTACCGTAGTGAGTGGTATAGTGATAAAGAAAAACCAACTGTCCGAATTTTACCGCATTGGAACTGGACTGAAGAGACCCTTAAGGATCGCAAGATGCTGGTCGATGGAAAGGTTCCAGTTCGTACCTTCTCAAATGCAGCAAATGTTGAATTATTCTTAAACGGTCAGTCGCTTGGTAAAAAGGAATTTACTAAGAAAAGGACAGAAGATGGACGCCCTTATCATGAAGGAGCTAAACCAAGTGAATTGTATCTTGAGTGGCTTGTTAAGTACCAACCAGGTACACTGACTGCGATTGCTCGAGATGAAAATGGGAATGAAATTGCGCGTGATAGTGTGACAAGTGCAGGGGAACCAGCAAGAGTTCGTCTAACTAAAGAAGAGCATGTTATTACTGCAGATGGTAAAGATTTATCTTACATCCATTACGAAATTGTTGATAGCGACGGGAATGTTGTACCAACAGCGAATAATCTTGTTCATTTTAATCTGCATGGTCAGGGACAAATCGTTGGTGTGGATAATGGAGAACAAGCTAGTCGTGAACGCTACAAAGCTCAAGCAGATGGAACATGGCAAAGACGTGCTTTCAATGGTAAAGGGGTTGTCATTGTAAAATCAACAGAAAAAGAAGGTAAATTTACTCTTTATGCAGATTCTGCTGGCTTGACATCTGATAGCGCAACAGTCGCAACTGTGTCTGGTAAGAAAGAAAACCGTCACTTTGTAGCCTTTGCTCCTGTAAAAGCAACAACTGACGTGACTACAAATCCTGACGTGACTACAAATCCTGAATTGCCTCAAACAGTAACAGCTATTTATAGCGATGGCAGTGTTGAGGAAAAAACTGTCACTTGGGAAGTGCCATCTGACTTACTTACAAGTGCAGGTGAAAAGAAAGTATCTGGACGAGTGGAAGGTTTGGAAACTCAAGCTGAGGCACTTGTAAAAGTGGTTGCCTTAGATAAATGGTTGCCAAAAGTTGCTACAGTACCGGTTGGTACAAATGCGGCTGATTTGGATAAAACGGTCACAGCTGTTCTGACAGATGGTAGCTTAATTGATACAGAGGTTGTTTCATGGACCTTGAAAGATCCTGCTGCTTTGACCAAGGAAGGGGGACGTACGGAGGCTACTGGTAAATTAGTAGATGATGGTCATGAAGTTACGGCAACCTTTATCGCAAGCAATAAGGAAACAACAAGTAGCATTACAGGACTTACTGTTGGGGATAAAGCTCTTGAGAACTTCGAGTCTGGCAAGACTTATTATCGTGTATCTCTTCCTTACACTGGAACAATTCCAAGTGTTGGAGCACAGACTACAGGCTATCAGGTAACAGTTCAGCAAGCTTCTGCTGATAATGGATATCAGGCTTCTGTCTTCTTGAGTGACCAAAAGGGGGATTTAGTTCAAACTTACTTGATTCAATTCGTGAAGGAAGCACCTGCCTTGACCCGCTTGGAAGTAAACGTTGAAGGAAAAGAGAAGGCAGCAGAAGACCAAGTTCTCCCTTATCATGTAATTGGGCATTATGAGGACGGTTCACAGACGGAATTTTCAGCGTCAGATGTCCACTTAGAAGCCAAGTCAGCTGATGGTGGTCATCTTGAGGTAAATGGACAGAACTTGTTGCTCTATACTAAGGGTCGTGTTACTCTAACTCCTCGTATTGACAATCAAACAGAAAAAACGCAATCTGTCGCAACTGAATTGGTGATTAAAGAAAATAAAGTAGAGAAGAAAATTGTTAAACTTCATCCAGTTTCTATCTCTACCGATATCAATCAGCAACCTAATTTACCTAGTCAAGTTGGAGCAGAATTTGATAAGGGTTTGCCTCGTAAGGTAGCTGTAACTTGGGACAAAGTAGCTGAAAAAGAATTGGGGCACTATCATAGCTTTACCATTAAAGGACATGTAGAAGGTACAGATATTGAGGCTCAAGCAACGGTGACGGTTGAAGGCTTGCAAGTTGCAGAGGAAATCAGCCTTACAGTACCTAAGGGTGAGTCGGTTCAATTGCCAGCTAATGTTCGTGCTTACCATTCTAATGGAACAACTATCTACAAAGATGTGGTTTGGGATCAGGTTCCAGCCAACTTTAGTCAAACTGAAGGAGTCTATGAAATCAATGGTCGTTTAGTTGATAGTAATCTTACCACTAAAGCTCATGTTCGAGTGTCTAGTCAAGTTGTTGCTGGAAATAATATCTCTAAACAATGGACAGGCTCCCAATTGCCAGCTGCCATTGTATCGAATACAGGAGGAGATGATTCAGCTAATGCCTTGAACGACCTGACTGTGTCAAGAACGACAACAGGCGCTAAAAATAGATGGACTACTTGGAGAACAAATACTGATAATGACTGGGCTTCTATCTTGTTTGGTAATTCAGGAGACTTGACGAAACGTTTTGTCAACAATTTGTCGGTTGATTTTTATAGCGATAGAACAATTGGTCTTCCAAAAGAATACGTTATCGAATACTATGTAGGTCAGGAAGTTCCAGATCTTCCAAATGATGTCAATAATGCTCAACGAGATAGCAATCATCCATTTAATAATCCTGACAATTGGAAAGTAGTTGAAAACTTACATGCTCCAAGTCAGCTATCTGCAACTCAAACAAATCACTTTACATTTGATAAGGTAGAAACCTATGCTGTTCGTATACGCATGAAGAAAGCAGATGGAACAGCTGGTGTTGGTTTGACAGAGCTAACTGTCCTTGGAAACAAGGTCTTAAGCTCTACAAGTTCAGAGATTTCTATCAAGGTAGATGGTAAGGATCTTGAACACTTTAATCCATCTAAGACTGATTACTATATTCCTCAATCTAGCAAAGAAATCACTGTAACAGCTAGCAATAATGGTTTGGTAACAGTTGTGCCTGCAACAAGTCCAAAAGGCGCAACGCGTTTCATCTTGAAAGCAGAAGATGGTACGGTATTGAAAGAATATCGAATCTTCCGTAATGATGAGAGAGAAACTAGTCAACCTCTTGCTGCAGAAAATGGTGCTAAAATCTTGAATGTTGGTGATCAACTTCAATTGCCTGCTGAAGTGACAGTCTATTATCCTTCACAAGCTGGCTGGGTTAAGGCTAACCTTGCAGTTCAATGGGATGCCATTCCTGAACATGCGACAGAACAGGAGGGAAGTTTTGAAGTAACTGGTCATGTAATAGGTACAGATTTAAGCACCAAAATGCAAGTAACAGTTGTAGCTAAAGGTAACCAAGTTCTGTCAGAAAATCCAAGCAACAATGAAACGGATTCTAAAGCCTTTGCTTCGACAACGAATGATGTACAAGTAAATTCACATGATAGAATTTTCTACATCAATGATGGAAAATACAATGAGGACGGACGTTGGACAAACTGGTCTCGTACTCCGAAAAATCAAGAAACTTCTGTCGGACTACTCTTTAAGAAGGGCGGCAAAATGGCCTCCCAATCTATTGGAAAAGTAGCCATTCAATTCTTTAAAGATAGTGGAACAGATGCCCCAGAGAAAATGGTTCTAGAAAGATATATTGGTCCTGCCTTTACAGAACCAAGTAGGATTTCTCGTTATGAAGAAAATGCCGACCATCCATTCAACAAGGCAGAAAATTGGGCACCAATTCCTTACAAAGCTTCTGGAGAAATCGTGGCTGGTAAGTCGATTGAATTTACATTTGATCCGATTCAGACAACAGCTATTCGAGCACGTTTGACTCGTAAATCTACAACTAATGGTCTAGCAGTAGTAGAGTTTAGTGCTTACTCTCCTGCTAAAGTAAGAGATGAAGAAACTCCTTCAGTGACTATTTCAGTTGCTGGAAAAGCATTGGAAAACTTTGATCCAAATGTGACAGATTATACTCTAACAACAATGGGTTCAAAACCAAAAGTCACTGCAACAACTAGTGGACATGGAGTAGTTACAGTTGTGGATCCTGGAAATACCAATCTTCCAACACTCGTTCGTCTTGTTTCTAAAGATGGAAATCTTATGAAAGAGTATCGTTTACACTTTAAGTCAGCCTTCCAAACAACACCAACAGAAGGCGTTAAGAACTTAGTAGCAGAAACTCTAAGCTTGGAAATTGAAAAGACTCCGCTTCCATTTAAAGAAGTTATTCGTGAAAATCCTGAACTTGCTCAAGGCCAACGTCGTGTTGTTTCTGAAGGACAAGATGGAGAAAAAGTTGACTATATTCAAGTTGTGGGAACTACTAGAAGTCTTGTTCATACTGAACAAAGAAAGGCTCAAGACCGCATTATCGAGGTAGGAGTGAAAGCATCTATTTCAAATAGCAAGGGCGAGGAGCCTGCGCTAGTCAATGAAGTCCCTGAATTCAAGGGAGGTACTAACTTTGTTGAAGGAGCAGTTAACGACATTTCAGAATACAAAGGGAAACAATCAACTGTAGGTAATCAGGTAGCACCAATCGCTGAGAAGCCTGACTTTAAAGACGGGGTAAATACAGGAGTGCCTCAAGATAGTAAACTTCCAGAGGATAAAGGTGTTCCAGTAACAGTAGGAAATCAGGAAGTACCAGTTCGTGAGAAAACAGAGAATCCAGTACAGAACATAGCTAATAACCAGACTGCAGAAAGAAAGGCTTCAGCAGTCAAAGGAGATCAAAATAGCTTGCCAGAAACTGGTGAGAGAGAATCTGGTATAGCAATCTTCTTAGCAGGTGTTAGCTTGGCCTTGTCAGCAGCACTATTGGCTACAAAACGTAAAGAAGATTAGGCTTTATCTCTAAAGCATTCTGATTTTTATAAATTGATCGAGGATTAAAAATTGAATCGATGAATGAGCAGAGCTACTATGATATAGAACCTCAATTTGAGGAGAAATATAATAGATCTTTGCATGATAAAACGCATCGTATTAAGGTTTTCAACACCTGATATTATGCGTTTTTTCTGAGGTTTAAGACTTTTCCCCAGTCTCTTTTCAGATGAATTCCTTGGTAGCGGCAAAAAAATATGCTACACCATTAATATGAAAATTTTAATCCCAACAGCAAAAGAAATGAACACAGATTTGCCAAGGATTGAGGCAACTCCTTTAAGACCAGAAAGTCAGGCCGTTCTGGATGCCTTAGCTCTCTATTCTGCTAGTCAATTGGAGAGTTTTTATAAGGTATCAGTCGATAAGGCGGCGGAAGAATTTCAACATATCCAAGCTTTGAAAAGGCAAACTGCCCAACACTATCCAGCCTTGAAACTTTTTGATGGGCTTATGTACCGTCATATCAAGAGAGACAAATTGACCGAGGTAGAGCAAGCCTATCTCGAAAATCATGTCTTTATTACTTCGGCTTTGTACGGAGTTGTTCCAGCCTTGTCACCTATGCCACCTCACCGTTTGGACTTTTTGATGAAATTAAAGGTCGCTGGTAAGACTTTGAAGAGTCATTGGAAGGTAGCCTATGATGAGGCTATGA
>NZ_CAUQCJ010000003.1:0-86224 GCF_963516515.1 uncultured Streptococcus sp.
CTAATCCAACTAATCCAACTAATCCAACTAATCCAACTAATCCAACTAATCCAACTAAACCAGTTGCAACGATTAATCCAGTTAATCCAGCTAAACCAGTTGTAACGATTAATCCAGTTAATCCAGCTAAACCAGTTGTAACAATTAATCCAGTTAATCCAACTAAACCAGTTGCAACGATTAATCCAGTTAATCCAGCTAAAGCAGTTGCACCAGTTAAGCCGGTTGATCCAACTAAACCAGTTGTAACGATTAAACCAGCTAATCCAACTAAACCAGTTGTACCAGTTAAGGCAGTTAATCCAGCTAAACAAGTTGCATCAATTAAGCCAGTTTCTCAAGTGCAACCTGTTAAATTAGTAAGTCACAATAGACAAGTCTCAACTATTAAGCCTTCAATTAGCAATGATAAAATTGAGAAAACTCCATCAATTATAGAAGCTAATCATGAGAATAAAACACTAGCTGGAAGTGGTCAACAAGTGCTTTTAGCTACAGTCAACAAAGAAGGAAAACAATTACCAGCCACTGGTGAGAATAACATGATTTCTATTATTCTAAGTATTTCTGGAATTTCTCTTTTATTGTCAGTTATTGGACTTGCAGTTTTTTCAAAAAGTGAGTAGAGAATACTATACATCTTTCTATAGTTTTTGATTTACAGTATGTTACAATTCTGATATAATAGTTAGCAGGAAAGAAAGTCTTATGGCGTTCTTCAAGCGAGCTTGGGATAGTGGGAGCCAAGTAGGGCAAAATAAAGTGCTGGCGCTTTCTGTAGTATTTTCAAAAACAATGAAGTAATAAATTAGGGTGGAACCGCGTTTCTGACGCCCCTAGTCGCAAGGCTTGGGTGTTGAAATTCGGTTCTTTTTGATTTTGAGCCCGAGTCTTCTTTCAAGAAAATCAGTCTTTGATTTTCTATATAGTCCTACTGCTTTAGGTCTGTTTAAGCTAGAAGCAGTACTAACTCGTCTTGTCTAGTAAGATTGACTAGGCAGACTCGTGTCGCAAGTAATTTATAGAAAAAGGAGAAAATAATGTCTAAAAAATTGACTTTCCACTGCGTCAGTGGCAGAGACCTCCTTACAGTCGGACTGCCCCACGCTCAGCACTAGAGTGCCTGAGCTAGACGCAGTACTAACTCGTCTTGCCTCGTATAATCGACGAGGCAGACTCGTGTCGCAAGAAATTATTTTTATTAAGGAGTATTCAATGTCTAAGAAATTAACATTTCAAGAAATTATTTTGACTTTGCAACAATTTTGGAATGACCAAGGTTGTATGCTTATGCAGGCTTATGATAATGAAAAAGGTGCAGGAACAATGAGTCCTTACACTTTCCTTCGTGCTATCGGACCTGAGCCATGGAATGCGGCTTATGTAGAACCATCACGTCGTCCTGCTGACGGTCGTTACGGGGAAAACCCTAACCGTCTTTACCAACACCACCAATTCCAAGTGGTTATGAAGCCTTCTCCATCAAACATCCAAGAACTTTACCTTGAGTCTTTGGAAAAATTGGGAATCAATCCTTTGGAACACGATATTCGTTTCGTTGAGGATAACTGGGAAAACCCATCAACTGGTTCAGCTGGTCTTGGTTGGGAAGTTTGGCTTGACGGTATGGAAATTACTCAGTTTACTTACTTCCAACAAGTTGGTGGATTGGCAACTGGCCCTGTGACTGCGGAAGTTACCTATGGTTTGGAGCGTTTGGCTTCTTACATTCAAGAAGTTGATTCTGTCTATGATATCGAGTGGGCTGATGGTGTAAAATACGGAGAAATCTTTATCCAGCCTGAGTACGAACACTCAAAATATTCATTTGAAATTTCGGACCAAGAAATGTTGCTTGAAAACTTTGATAAGTTTGAAAAAGAAGCTGGTCGTGCCTTGGAAGAAGGCTTGGTTCACCCTGCCTATGACTATGTTCTCAAATGTTCACACACCTTTAACCTGCTTGACGCGCGTGGTGCCGTATCTGTAACAGAGCGTGCAGGCTATATCGCACGTATCCGTAACTTGGCCCGTGTCGTAGCTAAAACATTTGTCGCAGAACGCAAACGCCTAGGCTACCCACTTTTAGATGAAGCAACACGAGCTAAACTCTTAGCAGAAGACGCAGAATAAAGAGAGTGACAAATTACGAAAATGGGCGAACAGAGTGAGCCCTGAGCCAGTTGCCGCAGTGATGAATGCATCCTTAGTAAAGCTAAGGATACTAGGCAAAATTGGAGACTTTTGGCTCCAATTTTAGCAATGAAACAACGAAGTTGGTTGCTTGCGTGCCCATCACATAAGGCAAACTGGAAAATAAAAAGATACTTTTCGGAGAAAAAACATGACAAAAAACTTATTAGTAGAACTCGGTCTTGAAGAATTACCAGCCTATGTTGTCACACCAAGTGAAAAACAACTAGGCGAAAAAATGGCAGCCTTCCTCAAGGAAAACCGCCTGTCTTTTGAAGCTATTCAAACCTTCTCAACACCACGTCGTTTGGCTGTTCGTGTGACTGGTCTTGCAGACAAGCAGTCTGATTTGACAGAAGATTTCAAGGGTCCAGCAAAGAAAATTGCCTTGGATAGTGATGGAAACTTCACCAAAGCAGCTCAAGGATTTGTCCGTGGAAAAGGATTGACTGTTGAAGATATTGAATTCCGTGAAATCAAGGGTGAAGAATATGTCTATGTCACTAAGGAAGAAGTTGGACAAGTAGTTGAAGTTATTGTTCCTGGTGTTGTAGATGTCTTGAAGTCACTGACTTTCCCTGTCAGCATGCACTGGGCTGGAAATAGCTTTGAATACATTCGTCCTGTTCACACTTTGACTGTTCTTTTAGATGAAGAAGAGTTTGATTTGGATTTCCTTGATATTAAGGGAGGGCGTGTGAGCCGTGGTCATCGTTTCTTGGGACAAGAAACTAAGATTCAGTCAGCATTGAGCTATGAAGAAGACCTTCGTAAGCAGTATGTAATCGCAGATCCACGTGAACGTGAGCAAATGATCGTTGACCAAATCAAGGCAATCGAAGCTGAGCATGGTGTACGCATCGAGATTGATGCTGACTTGCTTAATGAAGTCTTGAACTTGGTTGAATACCCAACTGCCTTTATGGGAAGTTTTGATTCCAAATACCTTGACGTTCCAGAAGAAGTCTTGGTGACTTCGATGAAGGAACACCAACGTTATTTTGTTGTCCGTGATCAAGATGGTAAACTCTTGCCAAACTTCATTTCTGTTCGTAATGGAAACGCAGAGCATTTGGAAAATGTTATCAAAGGAAATGAAAAAGTCTTGGTAGCCCGCTTGGAAGACGGAGAATTCTTCTGGCGTGAAGACCAAAAATTGGTGATTTCAGATCTTGTTGAAAAATTAAAAAATGTGACTTTCCATGAGAAAATTGGTTCCCTTCGTGAACACATGATTCGTACTGGTCAGATTGCTATTCTCTTGGCAGAAAAAGCAGGTTTATCAGCTGATGAAACAGCTGACCTTGCTCGTGCAGCAGCCATTTACAAGTTTGACTTGTTGACAGGTATGGTTGGTGAATTTGACGAGCTCCAAGGAATTATGGGTGAAAAATATGCCCTTCTTGCTGGGGAAACTCCAGCGGTGGCAGCTGCTATTCGTGAACACTACATGCCTACATCAGCTGAAGGAGAACTTCCAGAGAGCAAGGTCGGTGCAGTGCTTGCTATTGCAGACAAATTGGATACGATTTTGAGTTTCTTCTCAGTAGGCTTGATTCCATCAGGTTCTAATGACCCGTATGCCCTTCGTCGCGCGACGCAAGGTGTGGTTCGTATCTTGGATGCCTTTGGTTGGCACATTGCTATGGATGAGTTGATTGATAGCCTTTATGCTTTGAAATTTGACAGCTTAACTTATGAAAATAAGACAGAGGTTATGGACTTTATCAAGGCTCGTGTTGATAAGATGATGGGCTCTACTCCAAAAGATATTAAGGAAGCAGTACTTGCAAGTTCGAACTTTGTTGTGGCAGATATGTTGGAAGCAGCAAGTGCTCTCGTAGAAGCAAGCAAGGAAGAAGATTTCAAACCATCTGTTGAATCACTTTCTCGTGCCTTTAACTTGGCTGAGAAGGCAGAAGGAGTAGCTACAGTTGATTCAGCTCTCTTTGAGAATGAAGAAGAGAAAGCCTTGGCAGAAGCAGTAGAATCACTCGTTTTGTCAGGGACTGCCAGTCAGCAATTGAAACAGCTCTTTGCTCTTAGCCCAGTCATTGATGCATTCTTTGAGAATACCATGGTTATGGCTGAAGACGAGGCAGTCCGTCAAAATCGTTTGGCAATCTTGTCTCATTTAACTCAAAAAGCAGCTAAACTTGCACGTTTTAACCAAATCAATACCAAATAAAATCTGTTAAACGGATTAAATCTTATCATAAAGGAGAGAAACATGGATCCTAAAAAAATTGATCGTATTAACGAGCTTGCCAAAAAGAAAAAAACAGAAGGCTTGACCCCAGAAGAAAAAGTAGAACAAGCCAAACTACGTGAGGAGTACATTGAAGGGTACCGTCGCTCTGTTCGTCACCATATTGAGGGAATCAAAATTGTGGACGAAGAAGGAAACGATGTGACACCAGAAAAACTACGCCAAGCCCAACGTGAAAAAGGGTTACATGGCCGTAGTCTCGATGATCCAAATTCATAATAAGTATTCTTTCTTTTAACAAAGATAGATAAATAATAACCAAAAGACTAGCAGTTTTTGTCTGCTAGTCTTTTTTCGCTAAAAAAGGAACCAATATGGTTCCCAAAACTATTATTAGTTACTTGCGCCAGATGTAGCGTCTGCACCACCACCGTGGCCTCCAGCCTCACCTGCATCAGAAGCTCCAGATGTAGCATCTGCATCACCGTGACCATGTCCGCCAGCAGGAGCTGCAGCATTTCCACCAACTAGACGTTGACCAGTTGTATTGAGGTACCAATCAAGCCATGGTTGGAAGTTGAAGACTATTTCATTGATACCAGCGTATGATCCATCAGGATAGTACATAGCTTGATAGTTGTGAGTATTGATAACCCCTGCAGGAGATCCAGGAACGATTGTACGAACATATTCTTGATCACCATTACGCAGTACACCGACAACCCATTCAACATTTTTCATACGTCCACCGGGAAGTGAGTTATGGACAGTTGAGAGACGGTTACCAGATTGAGATGGTACACGTTTAGCAAACATGGTGTTTGGATCTTGGTGAACATTATTGTAGTATAAGAATTGGTTGTTATCATCTGCATAGGTCAACTCAAATGGCATTGCTTTCAAGAACATATCGATTTGGTTAACAGTTAAGATACCATGGTCTAGTTTGACATAGGTATCACCTGAAACCGCACCAGTAATTTCAGCAACTTTTTCAACCCATTCTGGATCATCGGGATCAACTTCTGTGATTGTGGTAGCAATTGGTCTGCCACAATCCAAATCTTCTGGTTCAATTGGTTTTGGTTTTTTCAATTTTGAAACAACTCCTACATATTTTACAAAATTATCCAAGCAAGTTTCGAGGAATTTAACTGTTCCGTCATTTGTAATATTCCCATCAACATCAAAGGCTTCCTTAGCTTTACCAAGAAGGAATTCGTTTCCAGGAAGTGTATAGGCATTGACACCTGGAGCGTCAAGAATCTTACGAAGGTGAACTTGGGCACGAGAAGTACCTTGGTCGTAGTAAGAAGCTCCCACAATCATGACTGGTTTGTTTTCAAATGGATGAACTTCGTATGAAAGCCATTCAAGAACAGATTTAAGAGAAGCTGAGATTGTGTGGTTGTGCTCAGGAGTAGCGATAATGACACCATCAGCACGTGTAATTCTGTTATACAAGAGACGCAATTGGAAGCTTTCATCCCATTTCTCGTCTTGGTTAAACATTGGAACTTCGTCAATTTCAAGAACTTCTAATTCAAATTTGAGTTTGAAGTGACGACGGATGAATTCCAAGAGTTTACGGTTATATGATTGATCGTAGTTTGATCCTACAAGTCCAACAAATTTCATTCTTTTTGGTCTCCTATCTTACAAATTTTCCCAGTCAAAGTCTTCAGCATCTTTGCGAAGTAGTTCTTGTGCGTTACGCAATTTTTCCGTGATTTTTACAAAGATACGGAAGTCGTCAAAAGTAGCATCCAGTTTTTTGATAACATCAAGATCTACTAGGTCTCCACTTGGGTTAAAGGCTTGAAGAGAGTGTGAAAGCAAGAATTCATCTGGAAGGACACTTGCTTTAATTTCTGGTGCGTTTAAGATTTGACGAAGTTGTAATTGGGCGCGTGATGAACCAAGTGTACCGTAAGAAGCACCTGTAATCATGATTGGTTTGTTCAAAAGTGGGTAAATACCATATGACAACCAAGCAAGAGCGCTCATCAAAACAGCTGGGATAGAGTGGTCATACTCAGGAGTACCGATAATAACACCATCTGCCTCTTCAATTTTAGCAGCGATTTCTAGAATTTCAGCAGGTACTTGCTTGTCAGCTGGTTTATTGAAGACAGGAATGTCTTTAATTTCAACAAGTTCAATTTCAGCTTTTTCAGCAAAGTGTTTTTGCATGTATTGAAGCAATTGACGGTTTGTAGAACGTTTTGAATTTGTTCCAACAATAGCAATAAGTTTTAACATGAGATTTCCTTTCTCTTTTTACATAATACGATTTTAAAACTCCATTGAAACATCTGTTTCTATAGAGTAGGAATTCCTGAAGAACAGCTTAGGTGACCTTCCTTATCGATGAGGATAGCTTCGATGCCCTCTAAACTTTCGACTTGCCAAAGGATAGAAGCAGGTCTTTCTCCAAAGAGTCGAGTTGTCCAGATTTCACCATCAACTGATTTATCAGAGATGATTGTTAGACTAGCTAGTTCCGTTTCAACAGGATATCCTGTTTGGCTGTCAAAAATATGATGGTAATCTTTTCCATCGACAGTCAGGTGACGTTCATAAATGCCTGAAGTCACGACAGATTGATTGACAACAGGGATGGTCATTAAGTGATTTCCCCTAGGATTGGCTGGGTCTTGAATCCCGATTTGCCAAGGCTGATTCCCTCTTGCCTGATTTTTTCCAATGGTCAGGATATTCCCTCCCAGATTGATTAAGGCAGAAGTCACTCCCTCTTCTCTAAGAAATTGGGCAACTTTATCCGCACTATAACCCTTGGCTAAACAACCAAGATCGATCTTCATTCCTTTCTGTTTCAAGAACACAGTGGAAGTAGAAGAATCTAACTCGATATACTGAGGATTGATTAAAGGTAGCACAGATTCAATTTCTTGAGGTTGTGCAACTTTGGCATCTGAAAAACCGATACGCCAGGTTTGAATCAAGGGACCAATGCTGATGTTGAGATGACTAGAGGGCGCTAGGCTATGCTCTAAACCAAGTGAAATCAGCTCAAACAGATCCGGATGAACCTTGACGGGGGCTATTCCAGCTTGATGATTGATTTCCATCAACTCAGATTCTTGGCTATTGGCATTGAAGCGGTATTCGAGATCTCTGAGTAAATCAAAGGATTTCTGGAGCAAGATATCTGCTCGCTCATCCACTAATGAAATAGTGATAGTGGTTCCCATTAGGCGTTCAGAATGTGAACTAAGAGGCAAGCTACCAACTCCTTTCTCTTATGAAAAGAAGGTTGAAATATAGTAAATTTATGAAAAATGAACCCCTTACATTTTCTTTCCATGATACTAGCATACCATAAAGTCAGCGTTTTCACAAATAAAATTTGTAAAGATGTCAAGAAATATGCTCACGGAATGAAGAAAAATTGCAAGAATCCGTGTTAAGATACAGATTGTTTACAATTTTTTACAAAAAAATCGGGAAAATTAGTTAAACTCTTGTAAACGCTAACAGTAAATGTTATACTAGAAGGGTAAATTTAAAATTGAAGGTAGGAATTTTTCTATGAGTAAAATCGTTGTAGTTGGTGCTAACCACGCTGGTACAGCATGTATTAATACTATGTTGGATAATTTTGGTAATGAGAACGAAATCGTTGTATTTGACCAAAACTCTAACATCTCTTTCCTAGGTTGCGGAATGGCCCTTTGGATTGGTGAACAAATTGACGGTGCTGAAGGCTTGTTCTATTCTGATAAAGAAAAATTGGAAGCTAAAGGTGCTAAAGTTTACATGAACTCACCAGTTCTTTCAATCGACTATGATAACAAAGTAGTTACAGCAGAAGTTGAAGGGAAAGAGCACAAAGAATCATACGAGAAATTGATTTTCGCTACAGGTTCTACACCAATCTTGCCACCAATCGAAGGTGTTGAAATTGTTAAAGGAAACCGCGAATTTAAAGCAACTCTTGAAAATGTACAATTCGTGAAATTGTACCAAAACGCTGAAGAAGTTATCAATAAACTTGCTGATAAGAGCCAACACCTCGACCGTATCGCCGTTGTTGGTGGTGGTTACATCGGTGTTGAACTTGCTGAAGCCTTTGAACGTCTTGGAAAAGAAGTTGTCCTTGTTGATATCGTTGATACTGTTTTGAACGGTTACTATGACAAAGACTTCACACAAATGATGGCGAAGAACTTGGAAGACCACAACATCCGTTTGGCTCTTGGTCAAACTGTTAAAGCAATCGAAGGTGACGGTAAAGTTGAACGCTTGATTACTGATAAAGAAACTTTCGATGTGGATATGGTTATCCTTGCGGTTGGTTTCCGTCCAAACACAGCCCTTGCTGATGGAAAGATTGAACTCTTCCGCAACGGTGCCTTCCTTGTAGATAAGAAACAAGAAACTTCACTTCCTGGTGTATTTGCCGTTGGTGACTGTGCGACTGTTTATGACAATGCACGTAAAGACACAAGCTACATAGCTCTTGCTTCAAATGCTGTTCGTACTGGTATCGTTGGTGCCTACAATGCTTGTGGCCATGAATTGGAAGGAATCGGTGTGCAAGGATCAAATGGTATCTCAATTTACGGACTTCACATGGTTTCAACTGGTTTGACTCTTGAAAAGGCAAAAGCTGCTGGTTACAATGCAAGTGAAACAGGCTTTAACGATTTACAAAAACCAGAATTCATGAAACATGACAACCATGAAGTAGCGATTAAGATTGTCTTTGACAAAGGTAGCCGTGAAATTCTTGGTGCCCAAATGGTTTCACATGATATTGCAATCAGCATGGGAATCCATATGTTCTCACTTGCTATCCAAGAACATGTAACAATTGATAAATTGGCTTTGACAGATCTATTCTTCTTGCCACACTTCAACAAGCCATACAACTACATCACAATGGCTGCCCTTACAGCTGAAAAATAAAAATGATGAACTATCTGGCTTTAAGTTAAGGTCAGATAGTTTTTAGATAATCTGTCCCCACACAATTAGGATTTTTTTATCTTGTGATTCATTCTAATCTAACTTAAAATGAAATAGTAGCTACCAATACAAATGATGAGGATACAACAAATGACTGAAAATAGATATGAATTAAATAAAAACTTGGCACAGATGCTTAAGGGCGGAGTTATCATGGACGTTCAAAATCCTGAACAAGCTCGTATTGCAGAAGCTGCTGGTGCGGCCGCTGTGATGGCCTTGGAGCGGATTCCAGCAGATATTCGTGCAGCTGGTGGAGTTTCCCGCATGAGCGATCCAAAGATGATTAAGGAAATCCAAGAAGCGGTTAGCATTCCAGTAATGGCTAAGGTCAGAATTGGGCATTTCGTTGAAGCTCAGATTTTAGAGGCTATTGAAATTGACTATATAGACGAGAGTGAAGTTCTATCTCCTGCTGATGACCGTTTCCATGTGGACAAGAAAGAATTCCAAGTTCCTTTTGTCTGTGGGGCTAAGGACTTGGGTGAAGCCTTGCGTCGTATCGCTGAGGGAGCTTCCATGATTCGTACAAAAGGAGAACCAGGTACAGGAGATATCGTCCAAGCCGTTCGTCATATGCGCATGATGAATCAGGAAATTCGCCGTATTCAAAACCTACGTGAGGACGAGCTCTATGTTGCTGCCAAGGACTTGCAAGTCCCTGTAGAATTGGTTCAATATGTCCATGAACATGGGAAATTGCCAGTTGTAAACTTCGCAGCTGGAGGCGTTGCAACGCCAGCAGATGCTGCGTTGATGATGCAATTAGGGGCAGAAGGTGTATTTGTCGGTTCAGGTATTTTTAAGTCAGGAGATCCTGTTAAACGAGCGAGTGCTATTGTTAAGGCTGTGACTAACTTCCGTAATCCTCAAGTCTTAGCTCAAATCTCTGAAGATTTAGGAGAAGCCATGGTTGGTATCAATGAAAATGAAATCCAAATTCTCATGGCTGAGCGAGGAAAATAGATGAAAATCGGAATATTGGCCTTGCAAGGTGCCTTTGCAGAACATGCAAAAGTGCTAGATCTATTAGATGTCGAGAGTGTTGAAATCAGAAATTTAGAGGATTTTCAGCAAAATCAGAGTGACTTGTCGGGTTTGATATTACCTGGAGGTGAGTCTACAACCATGGGCAAGCTCTTACGAGACCAGAACATGTTGATTCCCATCCGAGAAGCCATTCTATCTGGTTTACCAGTGTTTGGGACCTGTGCTGGCTTGATTTTGCTGGCTAAGGAAATTGCTTCCCAGGAAGAGAGTCATCTAGGAACTATGGATATGGTGGTCGAGCGCAATGCTTATGGACGCCAGCTTGGAAGTTTTTATACCGAAGCAGAATGTAAGGGAGTTGGTAAGATTCCAATGACTTTTATTCGCGGTCCGATTATCAGTAGTGTTGGAGAAGAT
This sequence comes from uncultured Streptococcus sp., assembly GCF_963516515.1. Lineage (GTDB taxonomy): Bacteria > Bacillota > Bacilli > Lactobacillales > Streptococcaceae > Streptococcus. Next base: position 10,802 of record NZ_CAUQCJ010000003.1, read on the forward strand.
GTAGAAATTCTAGCAACAGTTGATAATCAAATCGTTGCAGCCCAAGAAAAAAATATGTTGGTAACTTCTTTTCATCCAGAATTGACTGATGATGTGCGCTTGCACCAGTACTTTATCAATATGTGTAAAGAAAAAAGTTGAGATTAAATTTCTCAACTTTTTTACATGTAATAAACAATGGCGATGTATTGGAGGGCAGATGCGGCTAGGATAAAGAGATGCCAAATCATGTGGAAATAAGGTTTTTTCTTGGCGTAAAATCCAGCTCCAACTGTATAACAAAGTCCGCCAGTTACCATGAGACTCCAGAAAATTGGTGTCGTTTGACTGATAATGGCAGGAATGATAGCTAGAACCAACCAGCCCATAATCAGGTAAAGAGCAAGGCTAAATTTCTCATTGACCTTTTTAGCAAAGATTTTATAGAGGATGCCAAAGATGGTCGTTCCCCACTGGATGGCAATAATCAGATAGCCAAACCAGTTATTCATCAAAGTCAAGACGACGGGCGTATAAGATCCCGCGATAGCGACATAAATCATAGAATGGTCGATGATTCTCAAGACATATTTGTGGGTCGAACCATAGGCCATAGAGTGGTAAATGGTTGACGAGAGGAACATGAGAAATAGACTGATGACGAAAATGGAAACACCGATAGATGATAAAAAGCCGTGCGCCTCATAACTATAGGTGGATGAAATAGGCAGTAAGATGAGCATGATGACTGCACCTACGGCATGAGTCACGCTATTAGCAATCTCCTCTCCAAAACTGAGTTGTTTACTGAGTTTAAGACTAGTATTCATTAGATTTTCTCCTCTTCAGTATGATGGATTAAGGCTAGAGTTTGATGATAGAGTTTAACGGTTTGGCAGCTGGTTTGGATAATGGGGTTAGCTGGGTCAATTCCTTGGTTCATGTAGTCCACAAAAGCATCGTAGAGTTGGTCTGAACTGGCTTGAGTTTGGAGAGTATTCAGTGTCTGAGCTATTTCTTGAATAGAAAATACCGACTTGAGGGTTGTGATAGCAATCAAACGGGCAATCTGTTGGCGTTGGTATTTTTTCTTGTCAGGCTTTGTCAGATAACCATGTTTGACATAGTTATTGACCATGGATGCTGTTAGGCTCTTGTCTTTATCAGGAGAAATAGGGGCGCAGACCTGATTGACATAGAGTAAAACCTGGTCCAGATAGAGGTCAATGTTTGGAATTTCTGCCCATTTAGGGTAGGAAAAGGTAGTTTTCATTTTCAACTCCTTTTTATCTAGTTTTAATAACTAGATTATAAAATAACAAAAACAGAAAGTCAAGTTTTAACTGCTTGTGGAAAGACTTAAATTATGCTATGATGGGAGAAACTAGTCAGAAATGAGGAGAAAAGATGGAGATTCGTTTAGCTTTTCCAAATGAAGTAGATGCCATTATGCAGGTGATGGAGGATGCTAAAAAATGTTTAGCGGATGCTGGTAGTGACCAGTGGCAAAATGGCTATCCAAATGCTGATATTATTATTGATGATATTATCTCAGGTCAAGCCTACGTAGCCTTGGAAGAGGGAGAACTACTAGCTTATGCTGCTGTGACCAAGAGTCCAGAGGCAGCCTATGAAGCCATTTATGAAGGAAAATGGCAAGCTGGGGAGTCAGAGTACCTAGTCTTTCACCGTATTGCTGTGGCAGCAGATGTCCAGGGACAAGGAGTTGCTCAAACCTTTTTAGAGGGCTTGATTGAAGGATTTGATTATCTAGATTTTCGCTCAGATACGCATGCTGAAAACAAGGTTATGCAACATATTTTTGAAAAACTTGGTTTTAAACGGGTTGGAAAGGTACCGGTTGATGGGGAACGCTTGGCCTATCAAAAATTGAAGAAATAATGCAAAAGAAGTACGCAAAAATGCTCTATTCTTCGCCAATTGGCTCCCTTTCTCTCGTAGCTGATGACCATTATTTGTATGGCATTTGGGTTCAGGAGCAGAAGCATTTTGAGAGGGGACTAGGAGATGAAACGATAGAAGCAGTTGTTAGTCATCCCATTTTAGAACCAGTTATTGCTTGCTTAGATGCTTACTTTAAAGGCAAGTCTCGGGATTTATCCGACTTGCCCTTGGCTCCAATCGGAACGAATTTTGAAAAGCGAGTTTGGTCCTATTTACAGGGAATTCCTTATGGTCAGACAGTGACCTATGGACAAATAGCCCAAGATCTGCAAGTTGCTTCTGCTCAAGCAATTGGTGGAGCAGTGGGGCGCAATCCTTGGTCTATCCTAGTACCTTGTCATCGTGTGCTAGGAGCAGGCAAGCGTCTGACAGGTTATGCTGCAGGAGTGGAAAAGAAAGCTTGGCTATTGGAGCATGAAGGCGCAGATTTTAAAGATATAAAATAGAAAGTGAAAGACATGTTAGAATTTATCGAATACCCAAAATGTTCAACTTGTAAAAAAGCAAAACAAGAATTAAACCAACTCGGTGTGGACTACAAAGCTGTTCATATCGTCGAAGAAACACCTAGCCAAGAAGTCATTTTAAACTGGCTAGAAACCTCAGGTTTTGAGTTGAAGCAATTTTTCAACACCAGTGGGATCAAATACCGTGAATTAGGGTTGAAAGATAAGGTAGGAAGTCTGTCAAATCAAGAAGCAGCCGAGTTGCTAGCAAGCGACGGTATGTTGTTAAAACGGCCAATTTTAGTAGAAAATGGAACTGTTAAGCAAATCGGTTATCGAAAAGCTTATGAAGAATTGGGATTGAAATAGTTTTTACCTATCTCTTTGATAGATAAAATATATAACCTCCCTGTTTCAAAGTATGATAAACTAGTAGGTAGACAAAGTCTGTATCTGACCGTAGCAAATAATTTCATTGACGGCAGAAGTATGGTAGAATGAATCATTATCAGGAGAGGATGTTTTTATGAATGTTACAACGATTTTAGCATCAGATTGGTACCAAAACTTGATGCAATTGATTCCGGATGGCAAGCTGTTTAGCTTGCGTTCGGTCTTTGATGGAATCCCGAGAATTGTCCAACAACTTCCAACAACGATTATGTTGACCATTGGTGGTGCCCTTTTTGGCTTGGTTTTGGCGCTTCTTTTTGCCATTGTGAAGATCAATCGTGTTAAGATTTTATATCCCTTGCAGGCCTTCTTTGTTAGTTTCCTCAAAGGAACACCTATTTTGGTGCAACTCATGTTGACCTACTACGGGATTCCTTTGGCTTTGAAAGCCCTCAATCAGCAATGGGGTACTGGTCTCAATATCAATGCCATTCCAGCTGCTGCTTTTGCGATTGTCGCCTTTGCCTTCAATGAAGCAGCTTATGCGAGTGAAACCATTCGTGCAGCCATTCTCTCAGTTAATCCTGGGGAGATTGAGGCGGCACGCAGTCTGGGGATGACCCGAGCACAAGTTTATCGTCGAGTGATTATTCCCAATGCGGCCGTTGTGGCAACTCCAACCTTGATCAATTCCCTAATCGGCTTAACCAAAGGAACTTCCCTAGCCTTTAGTGCGGGTGTTGTGGAAGTCTTTGCCCAAGCTCAGATTTTGGGTGGAGCCGATTATCGCTATTTTGAACGTTTCATCTCCGTTGCCCTTGTTTATTGGGTAGTCAATATCGGAATTGAAAGCCTCGGTCGTTTCATCGAGAGAAAAATGGCTATTTCTGCACCCGATACAGTGCAAACAGATGTGAAAGGAGACCTTCGTTAATGATTAAGATTTCGAATTTAAGCAAATCCTTTTCAGGACAGACTGTCTTGGATAATCTGAACTTGGATATTCAAAAAGGGGAAGTTGTAGCCTTGATTGGTTCTTCAGGAGCTGGAAAATCAACTTTCCTTCGCAGTCTCAATTATCTTGAAACGCCTGACAGTGGCTCTATTCAGATTGATGATTTCTCAGTTGATTTTTCTAAAATTACTCAAGAAGAAATCCTTGCCCTACGTCGTAAGCTGTCTATGGTTTTCCAACAGTTTAATTTGTTTGAACGCCGAACAGCACTTGATAATGTGAAAGAAGGCTTGCTTGTTGTCAAGAAATTATCTGACCAAGAAGCGACTAAGATTGCCAAGGAAGAGTTGGCTAAGGTTGGGCTTTCTGACCGTGAAAACCATTACCCTCGCCATTTATCAGGTGGACAAAAGCAACGGGTTGCCTTAGCGCGTGCTCTCGCTATGAAACCAGATGTCTTGCTCTTAGACGAACCAACTTCAGCCCTTGACCCAGAATTGGTCGGAGAAGTAGAAAAGTCTATTGCAGATGCTGCTAAGTCAGGTCAAACTATGATTTTGGTCAGTCATGACATGTCCTTTGTAGCCCAAGTGGCTGATAAGATTCTTTTCTTAGATAAGGGGAAAATCATCGAGTCTGGAACACCAGATGAGATTATCCACCATCCTAAAGAAGAGCGGACAAAAGAATTCTTCGCTAGTTACAAACGGACTTATATTTGATATAATAGATAAAGAAAAACTCAGTTAGCTGGACTAGCTGAGTTTACTCTTTAAAAAAGATAGAAATGAGAGAAATCATGCTACTGCAACTATTTTCTTTATATTTCGAGAGTTTGATCTTGACCACCATCCTCGTCCTGATTTTTTTAGGGATTTGGATTGGACTGAGAGCCATGTCGGGAGTTGATAAGACAGCCAAGGCTCGCCAAGCCCATCTCTATGATATGATTATGATTGGGGTCTTGGTTGTTCCAGTATTATCCTTTGCGGTTATGAGTTTAATTCTTGTTTTCAAGGCATAATCCTTGCTTGATTGATAAGAAAGAGTTAGAATAAAGATAGTTACAACAAGAAAGAAGGAATCTATATGTACGATACTATTATTATCGGTGCTGGACCTGCAGGTATGACTGCAGCCTTGTATGCTGCTCGAAGCAATTTGAAAGTAGCCTTGATTGAAGGTGGTCTGCCAGGCGGTCAGATGAATAATACATCGGATATTGAAAATTATCCAGGATACGCTAATATTAGTGGGCCAGAATTGGCAGAAAAAATGTTTGAACCTCTTGAAAATCTTGGTGTTGAGCACATTTATGGTTATGTTGAAAATGTAGAAGACCATGGTGATTTTAAGAAAGTGATGACTGATGACCAAACATATGAAACACGTACCGTTATCGTAGCAACTGGTTCTAAACACCGTCCTTTGGGAGTACCTGGAGAAGAAGAACTGAACAGTCGTGGTGTTTCTTACTGTGCCGTGTGTGATGGTGCTTTCTTCCGTGACCAAGATTTGTTGGTAGTTGGTGGTGGAGATTCGGCTGTTGAAGAAGCCCTCTTCTTGACTCGCTTTGCTAAGACTGTTACCATTGTTCACCGTCGTGACCAACTTCGTGCCCAAAAGGTTTTACAAGACCGCGCCTTTGCGAATGAGAAAATCAGCTTTATCTGGGATTCTGTAGTGAAGGAAATCAAGGGTGAAAACCGAGTAGAATCTGTCGTTTTTGAAAATGTGAAAACAGGTCAAGTGACAGAGCAAGCCTTCGGTGGTGTCTTTATCTATGTTGGTTTGGACCCTGTTAGCGATTTTGTTAAAGAATTGAATATTCAAGACAAGGCTGGATGGATTGTGACAGATAATCACATGAAGACTGCAGTTGATGGTATCTTTGCAGTTGGAGATGTTCGTTTGAAAGATCTTCGCCAAGTGACAACAGCAGTTGGAGATGGAGCTATCGCTGGTCAAGAAGCCTATAAATTTATCACAGAACATAGTTAATCATAAAAAAGTTTCCAATCAGATGACTGGAAACTTTTTTATAGTCTATTTCGGAAAACTTCGTACATGAGAATGGCTGCAGCAACACTGGCATTGAGACTTTGAACATGTCCATTCATGGGAATGGTAATCATTTCATCAACCTGTTTTTTGATGTTGCTAGAGATACCTTTTCCTTCATTTCCAATGATGAGGGCGATTTTCCCTTTTGTATTCCACTTGTGGCAAGGAGTACCGTTCATATCCGTTCCAAAGGTCCAGAAGCCTTCATCCTTGAGTTTGTCTAAGGTTTGACTGAGGTTGGTTACTCGGGCAATGGGAACGTGTTCAATAGCACCTGTGGCCGTTTTGGCAACGACAGGAGTTACTCCGACAGCACGGTGCTTGGGAATGATGACACCTGAAACATTGGTCGCATCAGCGGTTCTTAAGATGGAGCCTAAGTTGTGAGGATCAGTTAACCCGTCCAGAATCAATAGAAGTGAATTTTCTTCTTGGCGTGTTTTTGCTAGGATGTGATCCAACTCGCTATAGGCAAATTCAGATACTCGTAGAACAAAACCTTGGTGGACAGCACCTTCAGTCATCTCAGAGAGAGATTTTTTTGAAGTCCAAGAAATGGACACCTTCTTTTCTGTAGCCAGCTCCTTGACTTTCTCAACATTCTTACCCCGGAGATCTTCTTGGAGGTAGAGTTTGTTTCCTGTGTTTGCAAGGAGGGCTTCGGTAACGGCGTGGACGCCATAGACAATATCATTTGTTTTCATGCCTCTATTATAACACAAAACCCCGTCTTGCAACGGGATTTTCTTTATTCTAGAATTAGTAAACCATCTTTAACTTCAAATGGGTCTTTTTCATTGATACGATCGTAAAACATGATTCCGTTAATGTGGTCAATTTCATGCTGAACAACGATGGAGTTGTAGCCTTTGAGTTTGATACGGTGCTTTTCTCCATCCTTGTCAAAGTAGTCAACAGTAACGCGGGCATGGCGAACAACATAGCCAGGCACGTTGCGGTCAACAGAAAGGCACCCTTCTCCTTCGCCAAGAGCAGCGTCTTGAACAGAGTGAGAGACGATTTTTGGATTGTACATAATAGCTTGCAAGTCGTAAGCTTCCTCTGGAGTTTCGCCTTCTTCGACAATATTAGGCACCAAAACAGCGATAATGCGTTTTGAGATATCCAACTGAGGAGCAGCAAGTCCAACCCCACCGCGGAGCCCCATCTTTTCAGCCATGACAGGATCTTGGGAATGTTTGAGGAATTGCATCATCTTTTCGCCAAGGATGATTTCTTGGTCAGATAGGGGGAAAGTGACTTCCTCAGCAACCGCGCGTAGAGTAGGATTCCCCTCGCGAATAATATCGTTCATATCAATTAAGTGAGCAGCTTTTGTAATACGTTCTATAGCAGACATTTTCTCTCCTTTCATTACCTCTACATGATAACACAAAATGACAAGGATTGAAAGTATTACAGCCTTTAGGATTTATAGAAAATAGATAGGATGTTCAATTCATACTCAATGAAAATCAAAGAGCAAACTAGGAAGCTAGCCGCAGGTTGCTCAAAAAAACTGTTTTGAGGTTGCAGATAGAACTGACGAAGTCAGTAACATATATACGGTAAGGCGACGCTGACGTGGTTTGAATTTGATTTTCGAAGAGTATCAATTGTGAAAGAATTACTTATCTATGATATAATAAAAAGAAAAGGCTTGCATAAGAAAGTAGGGAGAATGAAGATGAAAAGAAGACAAGATAGAAATCAGGGTGGTTTAGCTTTTCGTTTTATGAAGGGCTTGGTAAACTTTTTTAGGAGTTATCGCAGGTGGAGCAATAAAGGATTTGTGGCGGTACTCTTGCTAGCAGTTGCTTTATCAATGGGCTTGGTCTTGTTGTTTGAAAGTTTCCAAGGCATGCCTCTGACCAGTCAAAAACGAGATACTATTTCTCAAGAAGGGACTAAGCAGAAGTCTCAGGAGCAGGAAGAGGAAAAATCTGCCAGAATTATGGCCAACGGGGATTTGCTCTACCACGATGGACTTTTCTTTTCAGCTAAAAAAGAAGACGGTACCTATGACTTTCATGAGAATTTTGAGTATGTGACGCCTTGGCTCAAGCAAGCAGATTTAGCTATTGGTGATTTTGAAGGAACCATCAATAAGGATCATTATTTAGCGGGTTATCCTCTCTTTAATGCTCCTGCTGAAGTTATGGATGCCATTAAGGATGCGGGTTATCATGTGCTGGATTTAGCTCATAATCATATTTTGGATTCGCAAATTGAGGGAGTTATTTCAACGGCCGATATTATTGAGAAAGCCGGAATCACTCCAATCGGAGTTTATACGCATGAACCACGTGATCAGGCTCCGCTGGTCATTAAGGAAGTGAATGGGATCAAGGTTGCTCTTTTGGCCTATTCTTATGGATTCAATGGAATTGAGCAGTATATTTCTCAGGAAGACTATAATCGTTATCTTTCAGATTTAAACGAAGATAAGATGAAGGCTGAAATTGAACGGGCAGAGAAGGAAGCAGATATCACCATTATCATGCCTCAGATGGGTGTTGAGTATCGATTGGAACCAACTGAAGAACAAAAAGCTCTTTATCACAAGATGATCGATTGGGGAGCGGATATTATCTTTGGAGGGCATCCTCACGTTGTTGAACCATCTGAAACGGTTGAAAAAGATGGAGAAAAGAAACTCATTATCTATTCAATGGGGAACTTCATTTCCAATCAACGGATTGAATCTATGGGAGATGAAGAAAATGCTAAGTGGACTGAACGTGGCGTTCTCATGGATGTAACCATTAAGAAGAAGGATGGAAAAACAACTATCGAAACAGCTAAAGCTCATCCTACTTGGGTCAATCGAACACCAAAGGGAACCTTTTCACCAGAAGGCTATCCTTTATATCATTATCAAACCTATATCTTGGAAGATTTTATCGAGGGTGGCAGTCATCGTGATCAATTAGATGAAGCGACTAAGGAACGAATTGATACAGCCTATAAAGAAATGAACGAACATGTGGGATTGAAGTGGGATTAGTTTGAATCCAGAGGAAAGTAAATGACGATTAAAGTAATTGCGACAGATATGGATGGAACCTTGCTGGATACTAGAGGCCAGCTGGATCTCCCACGATTGGAAAAGATTTTAGATCAGTTGGATAAAAGGGGCATTCGTTTTGTCATCGCGACGGGCAATGAAATTCACCGCATGAGGCAACTACTGGAGCACTTGGTGAATCGAGTGGTTCTGGTTGTTGCCAACGGTGCTCGTATATTTGAAAACAATGAACTGATTCAGGCTCAGACTTGGGATGATGCCATTGTCGATAAGGCTTTGGCTCATTTCAAGAATCGAGCGTGTCAGGACCAGTTTGTTGTAACGGGGATGAAGGGTGGTTTCGTCAAGGAAGGTACGATTTTTACAGACCTTGAAAGTTTTATGACTCCAGAAATGATTGAAAAATTCTACCAACGGATGCAGTTTGTGGATGAATTAACCTCTGACCTCTTTGGTGGTGTGCTCAAGATGAGTATGGTTGTTGGTGAGGAACGTTTGAGTTCGGTTTTGGAAGAAATCAATGACCTCTTTGATGGCCGTGTTCGTGCTGTATCGAGTGGCTATGGTTGCATTGATATCCTCCAAGCTGGAATTCATAAAGCATGGGGCTTGGAAGAATTACTCAAGCGCTGGGACTTGAACCCCCAACAAATCATGGCTTTTGGTGACAGTGAAAATGATGTTGAAATGCTTGAAATGGCTGGGATTGCCTATGCGATGGAAAATGCTGATGATAAAGCCAAAGCTGTGGCGACTGCTCTAGCGCCAGCCAACAGCCAAGGAGGAGTTTACCAAGTCTTGGAAAACTGGTTAGAAAAAGGAGAATGAAGTGGCAGTACAGTTATTAGAAAATTGGTTACTAAAGGAACAAGAAAAAATCCAAACCAAGTATCGTCATCTAAATCAGGTTTCAGTTGTAGAGCCAGATATTCTCTTTATTGGGGATTCCATTGTCGAATATTATCCTCTGCAGGAGTTGTTTGGTACTTCAAAGACGATTGTCAATCGAGGTATTAGAGGTTATCAGACAGGGCTGTTACTAGAAAATCTAGATGCGCATCTGTACGGTGGGGCGGTAGATAAAATTGTCCTTTTGATTGGGACAAATGATATCGGAAAAGATGTGCCTGTGAATGAGGCTCTCAATAACCTCGAAGCTATCATACAATCCATTGCTCGCGATTATCCATTGACTGAGATTAAATTGCTTTCTATTTTGCCAGTCAATGAGGGAGAAGAGTACAAGCAGACAGTCTATATCCGCACGAATGAAAAAATTCAGAAATGGAATCAAGCCTATCAAGAGCTTGCTTCTGCCTATATGCAGGTAGAATTTGTGCCAGTTTTTGATAGTTTGACAGACCAGGCAGGTCAACTCAAAAAAGATTATACAACTGATGGGTTGCACCTTAGTGTTGCTGGTTATCAGGTTTTGACAAAATCTTTGAAAGACTATCTTTTGTAGTTAATTGCTTTCCTTTTTGCATTTTTGTGTTAGATAAGGTATAATGGTTTTATTGTCTTTTGGGGTCGTTACGGATTCGACAGGCATTATGAGGCATATTTTGCGACTCGTGTGGCGACGTAAACGCTCAGTTAAATATAACTGCAAAAAATAACACTTCTTACGCTCTAGCTGCCTAAAAACCAGCAGGCGTGACCCGATTTGGATTGCTCGTGTTCAATGACAGGTCTTATTATTAGCGAGATACGATCAAGTCTTGTCTAGCGGCTTGATAAGAGATTGATAGACTCGCGGTTTCTAGGCTTGAGTTATGTGTCGAGGGACTGTTAAACGAATACATAACCTATGGTTGTAGACAAATATGTTAGCAGATGTTTGGACGTGGGTTCGACTCCCACCGGCTCCATTGATAATTTACATTGTTTTGTAAATCTTTCTAAAACGTTGTTTTTACAACGTTTTTTATTTTATTCTTTGGTATTCTTTTGCAAAAAAAGAATACAACATTTTGTTGTATCCTAAATATTAAATCAAGTCCTGAATTTTCTTAAGTTTTTATCATATTTTCTGTTATAATTAAGGTGCCTTAAGAAAAATAATGAAAAAACTAAATGTTTTTCATATAGTTTTCATTTTTTGTGTTATAATTAAGGTGCCTTAAGAAAAATATTAAGGTGCCTTAAGAAAAATAATGAAAAAACTAAATGTTTTTCATATAGTTTTCATTGTTTTAATAGTTTAAAGTCAATCTTATTTTTCTCTAATAGAAAATAATGAAAAAGTAGGTTTAGAAAGAGGTAAGTATCTATGTCTTCTCATAAAAAAGTGTCACTCTCTGAGATTAATCAATCTATCGATACTCCAAATAACAATCATTTCTGGCAAAATTTAAATGCCTTTTTAGGTCCGGGTGCTCTTGTCGCAGTTGGTTATATGGATCCAGGAAACTGGATTACCAGTGTAGTCGGTGGTGCTTCCTATAAGTATAGTCTCTTGTTTGTTATCTTGATTTCATCTCTCATTGCCATGCAACTTCAGCAGATGGCAGGAAAGCTTGGTATTGTAACCCAGATGGACCTGGCTCAAGCAACGGCTCATCATTCACCTAAATGGCTTCGTTATAGTCTATGGGTGATTTTAGAATTAGCCTTGATGGCGACAGATCTGGCAGAAGTTCTAGGTTCAGCGATTGCTCTCAATCTTCTCTTTAAGATTCCGATTATGATAGCAATTCTCTTGACCGTGTTGGATGTTTTTCTCTTATTGCTTCTGATGAAATTTGGCTTTAAGAAGATTGAAGCTATTGTGACAACACTGATTTTAACCATTCTAGCAATTTTTACCTATCTGGTAGCTTTGTCACATCCAAGCTTCCAAGGAATCGTTGAGGGTTATCTACCGAATGCAACCTTATTTGAAAGTCCCTTGCCAGGGCATGAAAGTCAATTAACCTTGGCACTAGGGATCGTGGGAGCAACGGTTATGCCCCATAACCTCTATTTGCATTCTTCCTTGTCACAAACTCGGAAAATCAATCACAAGGACAAGAATGATGTTCGAAAAGCCGTGCGCTTTATGACCTGGGATTCAAATCTCCAATTATCCTTGGCCTTTGTGGTTAACTCCCTTCTATTAATTCTCGGGGCGGCTCTCTTTTTCGGCCATGCATCTGAGATTTCTGCCTTCTCTCAAATGTATAATGCCTTGCAGGATTCTACTATTGCAGGAGCTATAGCTAGCTCGACCTTATCAACCTTGTTTGCCTTGGCTTTATTAGCCAGTGGTCAAAATTCGACAATTACGGGTACCTTGACTGGACAAATCGTTATGGAAGGTTTCTTGCATATGAGATTACCTCAATGGTTCATTCGTTTGGCAACTCGTCTCTTTGCCTTGTTGCCTGTCATGATTGTAGCGGTTCTGTTTGGTCATCAGGAAAAAACATTAGATCAGTTATTGGTTTATTCACAAGTCTTTCTTTCGATTGCTCTTCCATTTTCAATCTTCCCACTGATTTATCTAACTTCTAAGAAATCACTGATGGGAGAATTTACCAATGCCAAATGGAATACCATCCTTGGCTATATCGTTTCCATTATCTTAACAATTCTCAATGTGAAATTGTTATTTGATATTTTCTAAGAAATTCACCCGAGTTATAAAACAAGCATATAAGAAAAAAGATACCCAAGATTTCTTGGGTATCTTTTTTAAAATAAACGGAAGACATGGGATTCGAACCCACGCACGCTGTTACACGCCTACCGCGTTTCCAACACGGCCTCTTAAGCCTCTTGAGTAATCTTCCAATACTTACTCAAATAGTCTACCATAAAGGCCCTTATCTTGCAATAAAAATTCTAGAAATAAGGAAAATGATAGATTTTGAAAGAAAATGATAAAAAATGCTTGACTTTTAAATAAAGTGTGATAGAATGAATAGTGTAAACGATAACAGGAGGTGATTCGGTGTTAAAAACAGAGCGGAAGCAACTGATTTTAGAGGAGTTAAATCAACATCATGTAGTTTCTCTAGAAAAATTAGTTAGTTTGCTAGAGACCTCAGAATCAACGGTTCGAAGAGATTTGGATGAGTTGGAAGCGGAAAACAAGCTTCGTCGCGTGCATGGTGGAGCAGAATTGCCCCATTCCTTGCAGGAAGAAGAAACCATTCAAGAAAAATCTGTCAAAAACCTTCAAGAGAAGAAGTTGCTGGCTCAGAAAGCAGCCTCTCTCATCAAGGAACAAGATGTCATCTTTATCGATGCTGGAACAACAACTGCTTTTTTGATTCATGAATTGGTCAATAAGAATGTTACAGTCGTGACCAACTCGATTCACCATGCCGCACAGTTGGTTGAAAAGCAGATTCCAACTGTCATGGTTGGAGGAAGTGTCAAGATGGCAACAGATGCTAGCATCGGGGGCGTTGCTCTTAACCAGATTAACCAATTGCACTTTGATCGTGCCTTTATCGGGATGAATGGTGTGGACGATGGCTATTATACAACTCCTGATATGGAAGAGGGTGCTGTGAAGCGCGCTATTTTAGAGAATGCCAAACAGACCTATGTCTTGGTGGATTCGTCAAAAATTGGACAAACTTGCTTTGCCAAGGTAGCACCACTCAAACGAGCTATTGTTATCACAAGTCAAGGGCATGAGCTCTTGCAGGCTATTAAGGAGAAAACGGAGGTAATAGAAGTATGATTTATACAGTCACACTCAATCCATCCATTGACTATATCGTTCGTTTGGACCAAGTCCAAGTCGGTAGTGTCAATCGTATGGATAGTGATGATAAGTTTGCTGGTGGGAAAGGAATCAATGTCAGTCGTGTCTTGAAACGCTTGGATATTCCAAATACAGCGACTGGATTTATCGGAGGTTTTACTGGTAAATTTATCACAGATACTTTGGCAGAAGAGGAAATCGAAACGCGTTTTGTCCAAGTAGCAGAAGATACTCGTATCAATGTTAAAATCAAAGCAGACCAAGAAACAGAAATCAACGGAAGGGGTCCAACTGTTGAACCAGCTCAGTTAGAAGAATTGAAAGCTATTCTTTCAAGTTTAACAGCAGAAGATACAGTTGTATTTGCAGGTTCAAGTGCTAAAAACCTAGGTAATATCATCTACAAGGATTTGATTGCCTTGACGCGCCAGACTGGTGCGCAAGTGGTTTGCGACTTTGAAGGACAGACCTTGATTGATAGTTTGGATTATCAACCACTTCTAGTCAAACCAAACAATCATGAATTAGGAGCGATTTTTGGTGTTAAACTTGAAAGTTTGGATCAAATCGAGAAATATGCTCGAGAATTGCTGTCTAAAGGTGCCCAAAACGTCATTATCTCTATGGCTGGTGAAGGTGCCCTTCTTGTCACATCTGAGGGAGCATACTTTGCTAAACCAATCAAAGGGACAGTGAAAAATTCAGTTGGGGCTGGTGATTCTATGGTCGCTGGATTTACAGGTGAATTTGTCAAATCAAAAGACGCAGTAGAAGCCTTCAAATGGGGAGTAGCTTGCGGAACAGCAACGACCTTCTCGGATGACTTGGCAACAGCGGAATTTATTAAAGAAACATATGAAAAAGTTGAGGTAGAAAAAAGATGAAAATTCAAGACCTATTGAGAAAAGATGTCATGTTGCTAGATTTGCAGGCAACTGAAAAAACTGCTGTCATCGAAGAGATGATTAAAAGCTTGGTAGATCACGGTTATGTGACGGATTTTGAAACCTTTAAAGAAGGTATTTTGGCGCGTGAAGCTCTGACTTCTACAGGTTTGGGTGACGGAATCGCAATGCCTCACAGCAAAAACGCTGCTGTCAAAGAAGCGACTGTTCTCTTTGCTAAGTCAAATAAGGGTGTTGATTATGAGAGCTTGGATGGACAAGCAACTGACCTCTTCTTCATGATTGCGGCTCCAGAAGGTGCCAATGATACTCACTTGGCAGCCTTGGCAGAATTGTCTCAATACTTGATGAAAGACGACTTTGCTGATAAACTTCGTCAAGTAACATCAGCTGACCAAGTCATTGAACTTTTTGACAAAGCTTCCGAAAAAACTGAAGAGCCTGTTCAAGCACCTGCTAATAACTCTGGTGACTTTATCGTGGCTGTTACAGCTTGTACGACAGGTATTGCCCACACTTACATGGCCCAAGAAGCCCTTCAAAAAGTGGCTGCTGAAATGGGGGTTGGTATCAAGGTCGAAACCAACGGAGCTAGCGGTGTTGGAAACCAACTAACTGCTGAAGACATTCGTAAGGCTAAAGCTGTTATCATCGCAGCAGATAAGGCTGTAGAAATGGATCGTTTTGATGGCAAACCATTGATCAATCGTCCAGTTGCAGACGGTATCCGTAAGACAGAAGAGTTGATCAACTTAGCTCTTTCAGGAGATGCTGAAGTCTACCGTGCCGCTAATGGTGCAAAAGCTGCAACAGCCTCTAACGAAAAACAAAGCCTTGGTGGTGCCTTCTACAAACACTTGATGAGTGGTGTGTCACAAATGTTGCCATTTGTTATCGGTGGTGGTATCATGATTGCCCTTGCCTTCTTGATTGATGGTGCTTTGGGAGTTCCAAATGAAAATCTTGGAAATCTTGGTTCCTATCATGAACTAGCTTCGATGTTCATGAAAATTGGGGGAGCTGCCTTTGGTTTGATGCTCCCAGTCTTTGCAGGTTATGTTGCCTACTCTATCGCTGAAAAACCAGGTTTGGTAGCAGGTTTCGTGGCTGGTGCTATTGCCAAAGAAGGTTTTGCCTTTGGTAAAATTCCTTATGCCGCAGGTGGTGAAGCAACTTCAACTCTTGCAGGTGTCTCATCTGGTTTCCTAGGTGCCCTTGTTGGTGGATTTATCGCAGGTGCTTTGGTTCTTGCTATCAAGAAATACGTTAAAGTTCCTCGTTCACTTGAAGGTGCAAAATCAATCCTTCTCTTGCCACTTCTTGGAACAATCTTGACTGGATTTGTCATGCTAGCTGTGAATATCCCAATGGCAGCAATTAATACTGCTATGAATGACTTCCTTGGTGGTCTTGGAGGCGGTTCAGCTGTCCTTCTCGGTATCGTTCTTGGTGGAATGATGGCTGTTGACATGGGTGGACCAGTTAACAAAGCGGCTTATGTATTTGGTACAGGTACGCTTGCAGCGACTGTTTCTTCAGGTGGTTCTGTAGCCATGGCAGCAGTTATGGCTGGAGGAATGGTGCCACCACTTGCAATCTTTGTCGCAACTCTTCTTTTCAAAAATAAATTCACTAAGGAAGAACGCAACTCTGGTTTGACAAACATCATCATGGGCTTGTCATTTATCACTGAGGGAGCAATTCCATTTGGTGCCGCTGACCCCGCTCGTGCGATTCCAAGCTTTATCCTTGGTTCGGCAGTAGCAGGTGGACTCGTTGGTCTTGCTGGAATCAAACTCATGGCTCCACACGGAGGAATCTTTGTAATCGCCCTTACTTCAAATGCCCTTCTTTACCTTGCCTCTGTCTTGGTAGGAGCAATCGTAAGTGGTGTAGTCTATGGTTACCTACGCAAACCCCAAGCATAAAAATTAGATATAATATGAAAAGATTGTACCGATTGGTGCAGTCTTTTTCTCTTTCCGAAATGCCTGTGAAATATGGTATAATAGAAGAATGGCAAACAAGAATACAAGTAAAACAAGACGGAGACCGTCTAAAGCAGAACTCGAAAGAAAAGAAGCGATTCAACGAATGTTGATTTCGTTGGGAATCGCGATTTTATTGATTTTCGCAGCCTTCAAATTAGGGGCTGCGGGTATAACTCTTTACAATTTAATTCGCTTGCTGGTGGGTAGCCTAGCTTATCTGGCAATATTTGCCCTATTGCTCTATCTCTTCTTTTTCAAGTGGATACGAAAACAGGAAGGACTCTTATCTGGATTTTTCACCATATTTGCAGGCTTGCTCCTGATTTTTGAAGCCTACTTGGTTTGGAAATATGGTTTGGACAAGTCGATTTTAAAAGGAACCATGGCTCAGGTTGTGACTGATTTGACTGGTTTTCGAACGACCAGTTTTGCTGGAGGAGGCTTGATTGGAGTTGCTCTTTATATGCCAACCGCCTTTCTTTTTTCAAATATCGGTACTTACTTTATTGGAGTTATCTTCATTTTAGTGGGGGTTCTCCTCGTCAGCTCTTGGTCTGTTTATGATGTTGCTGAATTCTTCAGTAGAGGCTTTGCTAAATGGCGAGAAGGGCATGAGCGTCGAAAAGAGGAACGCTTTGTCAAACAAGAAGAAAAAGCTCGCCAAAAGGCTGAGGAAGAGGCTAGATTAGAACAAGAAGAAGCTGAAAAAGCCTTACTCGATTTGCCTCCTGTTGATATGGAAACGGGTGAAATTCTGACTGATGATGTTGTGCTTGACGTTCCTCCTGTTCCAGAAGAAGAGTGGGTGGAACCAGAAATCATCCTACCTCAAGCTGAACTTGAATTCCCTGAAGAGGAAGATGGCTCTGACGATGAAGATGTTCAGGTCGATTTTTCAGCCAGGGAGGCTCTTGAATACAAACTTCCAAGCTTACAACTCTTTGCCCCAGATAAACCCAAAGATCAGTCTAAAGAGAAGAAAATCGTTCGGGAAAATATCAAAATCCTAGAAGAAACCTTTGCTAGCTTTGGTATCAAGGTGACGGTGGAACGGGCTGAAATTGGGCCATCAGTGACCAAGTATGAAGTCAAACCAGCAGTTGGAGTACGGGTTAACCGCATTTCTAATTTAGCAGATGACTTAGCACTGGCACTGGCCGCTAAGGATGTTCGGATTGAAGCACCAATTCCTGGGAAATCCCTAGTCGGAATCGAAGTGCCTAACTCTGAGATTGCGACTGTGTCCTTCCGCGAACTCTGGGAACAATCTCAAACCAAGCCTGAAAATCTCTTAGAAATTCCTCTAGGAAAGGCAGTTAATGGCACCGCAAGAGCTTTTGACCTTTCTAAAATGCCCCACTTGCTCGTCGCAGGTTCAACGGGATCAGGGAAGTCAGTAGCTGTTAATGGCATTATTGCTAGCATTCTCATGAAGGCAAGACCAGACCAAGTCAAATTTATGATGGTCGATCCCAAGATGGTTGAGTTGTCTGTATACAATGATATTCCCCATCTCTTGATTCCAGTTGTGACCAATCCACGTAAGGCCAGCAAGGCTCTGCAAAAGGTTGTGGATGAAATGGAAAACCGTTATGAACTCTTTGCCAAGGTGGGAGTTCGGAATATTGCAGGTTTTAATGCCAAGGTAGAAGAGTTTAATGCACAGTCTGAGTACAAGCAAGTTCCACTGCCACTCATTGTTGTGATTGTGGATGAGTTGGCTGACCTCATGATGGTGGCCAGCAAGGAGGTAGAAGATGCTATTATCCGACTTGGACAGAAGGCGCGGGCTGCAGGTATCCACATGATTCTTGCAACTCAACGTCCATCTGTTGATGTCATCTCTGGTTTGATTAAGGCTAATGTCCCATCTCGTGTCGCTTTCGCAGTTTCATCAGGAACAGATTCTCGTACGATTTTGGATGAAAATGGAGCAGAAAAACTGCTTGGTCGAGGAGATATGCTCTTTAAGCCGATTGATGAAAATCATCCAGTTCGTTTGCAAGGCTCCTTTATCTCGGATGATGATGTCGAACGCATCGTAAACTTCATCAAGGCTCAGGCTGATGCGGACTACGATGAGAGTTTTGATCCAGGTGAGGTTTCTGAAAATGAAGGAGAATTTTCAGATGGAGATGCTGGTGGAGATCCGCTTTTTGAAGAAGCCAAGGCTTTGGTGATCGAAACCCAGAAAGCCAGTGCATCCATGATTCAGCGTCGTTTATCAGTCGGTTTTAACCGTGCGACCCGCCTCATGGAAGAACTGGAGATGGCAGGTGTCATCGGTCCAGCTGAAGGTACCAAACCTCGAAAAGTATTACAACAATAAAAAAACAGCTTCTTTCCAAGTTTGGAGGGAAGCTATTTTACTGGCTATTGATTACTTTTGTTTTCTGAAGTTGGGGTATTGGACTGTTTTTCATTTTTAGCGGCAGGTTTACTTGGAGTAGGAGCAGTGGTAGAAGAATCCTGAGTTGCTGTTTTCTGCTCTTCTTTTTTATCTTCCTTGACGCTAGATTTTGGCGTTTCTTCTTGCTGTGTTTTTTCTTGACTAGTATTATTTTCCTTATTAGGACTGGTGTTTTCCTTAGGGGATTCCTTTTGAATTTCTTTGACAATGGTTGTCGTCTGGCTTGTCGTAGGTTCTTTTTTAGTATTTTTATTATTATCCAAGGCGTTCATGATAGTGATACTTGCGGTAATTAAGCCAAGGATACTACCGATAGTAGCAACGGTTTTTTGAAAGACCGTAAAGCCTTTTTTGATGTGTTCTGTTTTTGGTTTTGAAGTTCTACGATAATTAGACATACATTCTCTCCTTTAATTAAAACTTATTATACCGCATTTCTTTAAAAAAATCTTAAAAAAAGAGAAATTGCCCTTTCTTGTCGCAAGCTCCGTTTCATGATACAATAGAAGGAGTGATTTTAGAAAGCGTGAGAAAACATGATTTACTTTGATAATTCAGCGACGACCAAGCCCTATCCTGAAGTACTTGAAACCTATATGCAGGTGGCTTCAAAAATTTTAGGAAATCCATCTAGTCTCCATCGTTTGGGAGATCAGGCAACACGAATTTTAGATGCTTCTCGTCAGCAAATTGCAGATTTGATTGGCAAGAAAAGTGATGAAATCTTCTTTACTTCTGGTGGAACAGAAGGGGATAACTGGGTTATCAAGGGTGTGTCCTTTGAAAAAGCTCAGTTTGGCAAGCACATCATCGTATCAGCCATTGAACATCCAGCAATTAAGGAATCAGCCCTCTGGTTAAAATCTCAAGGTTTTGAAGTGGATTTTGCTCCAGTAGATGAGCAAGGATTTGTGGATGTTGAGGCGTTAGCAGATTTGATAAGACCTGATACGATCCTAATTTCTATCATGGCAGTAAACAATGAAATTGGCTCTATCCAACCTATTGAGGCTATTTCAGAACTCTTGGCAGACAAACCGACAATTTCCTTCCAAGTTGATGCGGTTCAGGCGCTTGCCAAGATTCCAACTGAAAAGTATCTAACTGATAGAGTGGATTTTGCGACCTTCTCGAGTCATAAGTTTCATGGTGTCCGTGGTGTTGGTTTTGTCTATATCAAGTCTGGTAAGAGGATTACGCCTCTTTTAACAGGTGGTGGGCAGGAGCGTGATTATCGTTCGACAACTGAAAATGTGGCAGGAATAGCAGCAACAGCCAAGGCCCTCCGTTTGTCTATGGAAAAGCTAGATTTCTTTACTAGTAAGACTGGACAGATGAAGGCAGTGATTCGTCATGCCCTTCTGGACTATCCAGATATTTTTGTCTTTTCAGATGAGGAAGACTTTGCCCCTCATATCCTGACTTTTGGAATCAAGGGTGTTCGTGGTGAAGTCATTGTTCACGCCTTTGAAGACTATGATATTTTTATTTCTACGACCTCTGCTTGTTCATCCAAGGCAGGGAAACCTGCAGGCACCTTGATAGCCATGGGAGTGGACAAAGATAAGGCCCAGTCAGCTGTGCGTTTAAGCCTAGACCTTGAAAATGATATGAGTCAGGTCGAGCAGTTTTTGACCAAGCTAAAATTAATTTATAATCAAACTAGAAAAGTAAGATAGGAGCATTTATGCAGTATTCAGAAATTATGATTCGCTACGGAGAATTGTCAACCAAACACAAAAATCGTATGCGCTTCATCAATAAACTTCGTAATAATATTTCAGACGTTTTGTCTATCTATCCCCAAGTTAAGGTAACCGCAGATCGCGATCGTGCCCACGCTTACCTCAATGGAGCTGATTACACAGCAGTAGCAGAATCCCTCAAGCAAGTCTTTGGAATTCAAAACTTTTCTCCCGTTTATAAAGTCGAAAAGTCTGTGGAAGTTCTTAAATCTGCTGTCCAAGAGATTATGAAAGAAACTTACAAGGAAGGGATGACCTTTAAAATCACTGGTAAGCGTAGCGACCACACCTTTGAACTTGATAGTCGTGAACTCAATCAAACTCTTGGTAGTGCTGTTTTCAAGGCTATTCCAAACGTGAAAGCTCAGATGAAAAATCCAGATATTAATCTTCAGGTTGAGATTCGTGAGGAGGCTGCCTATATTTCCTATGAAACCTTCCGTGGAGCAAGAGGATTACCTGTGGGAAGTTCTGGTAAAGGTATGCTCATGTTGTCAGGAGGAATTGATTCACCTGTGGCAGGTTATCTAGCTCTTAAACGTGGGGTAGATATTGAGGCCGTTCACTTTGCTAGCCCACCTTACACTAGTCCAGGTGCTCTCAAGAAAGCTCAGGATTTAACTCGTAAATTAACCAAGTTTGGTGGAAATATCCAGTTTATCGAAGTACCTTTCACAGAGATTCAAGAGGAAATCAAGGCTAAAGCGCCAGAAGCCTACCTCATGACCTTGACTCGTCGATTTATGATGCGGATTACCGACCGTATTCGTGAGGTGAGAAACGGTTTAGTTATCATCAATGGGGAAAGTCTTGGTCAAGTAGCCAGTCAGACCTTGGAAAGTATGCAAACTATCAACGATGTGACCAGCACTCCAGTCATTCGTCCTGTGGTTACTATGGACAAATTGGAAATCATTGACATTGCCCAGGCAATCGATACCTTTGACATTTCTATCCAGCCTTTTGAAGACTGCTGTACCATTTTTGCACCTGACCGTCCTAAGACCAATCCTAAGATTAAGAATGCAGAGCAGTATGAAAAACGGATGGATGTTAAGGGCTTAGTTGAGCGAGCAGTGGCAGGGATTATGATTACTGAGATCACACCTCAGGTTGAAAAAGATGAAGTGGATGACTTAATTGATAATCTGCTCTAATCAGAAAATCCAAAAGAATTTAGAAAATTAAATGAAAAAGTTAGTTTTTAATCCAAAAATGGAAGCAAAACTGACTTTTTTTCTATTTTTATGATATAATGAGATAAAATTTTGAATATAGAGAGTTTTCTGACAATGAATCAATCCTACTTTTATCTAAAAATGAAAGAACACAAACTTAAGGTTCCTTATACAGGTAAGGAGCGCCGTGTGCGTGTTCTTCTTCCTAAAGATTATGAGAATGACACGGATCGTTCCTATCCTGTTGTTTACTTTCATGATGGGCAAAATGTTTTTTATAGTAAGGAGTCCTTCATTGGCCATTCATGGAAGATTATCCCAGCCATCAAGCGTAATCCTGATATCAGTCGCATGATTGTCGTAGCCATTGATAATGATGGTATGGGGCGGATGAATGAGTATGCAGCTTGGAAGTTCCAAGAATCTCCTATCCCAGGGCAGCAATTTGGTGGTAAGGGTGTAGAGTATGCCGAGTTTGTTATGGAGGTGGTCAAGCCTTTTATCGATGAGACCTACCGTACAAAAGCTGATTGCCAGCATACAGCCATGATTGGTTCCTCACTAGGAGGGAATATTACCCAGTTTATCGGTTTGGAATACCAAGATCAAATTGGCTGTCTAGGTGTCTTTTCATCTGCCAACTGGCTGCACCAAGAAGCCTTTAACCGCTATATCGAGCGACAAAATTTATCACCTGACCAGCGTATCTTTATCTATGTGGGAACGGAAGAAGCGGATGATACAGACAAGACCTTGATGGCTGGCAATATCAAACAAGCCTATATCGATTCGTCGCTTCGCTATTACCATGATTTGATAGCAGGGGGAGTTCATCTGGATAATCTTGTCTTGAAAGTTCAGTCTGGTGCCATCCATAGTGAAATCCCTTGGTCGGAGAATTTACCAGACTGTCTGAGATTTTTTGCAGAGAAATGGTAAGTTAGGAAAGGAGAAAGCTAATGCATATCGAAAACCTTAGCCACTGGAGTGGTCACCTCAACCGTGAAATGTACCTCAACCGTTATGGACATGCTGGGATTCCAGTTGTGGTTTTTGCTTCATCAGGTGGTAGTCACAATGAATACTATGATTTTGGCATGATTGATGCCTGTGCTTCCTTTATAGAAGAAGGTCGTGTTCAGTTCTTTACCCTATCCAGTGTGGATAGTGAGAGCTGGTTGGCCACTTGGAAAAATGGTCACGACCAAGCAGAGATGCATCGTGCCTATGAACGCTATGTGATTGAGGAGGCCATTCCTTTTATTAAGCATAAGACAGGTTGGTTTGATGGTATGATGACGACAGGTTGCTCCATGGGAGCCTATCATGCACTCAATTTCTTCCTCCAGCATCCAGATGTTTTTACCAAGGTGATAGCTCTTAGTGGTGTTTACGACGCACGTTTCTTTGTTGGCGATTACTACAATGATGATGCTATTTACCAAAACTCGCCAGTAGATTATATCTGGAATCAGAACGATGGCTGGTTTATTGACCGTTACCGTCAGGCAGAGATTGTGCTGTGTACGGGTCTTGGTGCCTGGGAACAAGATGGTCTACCATCTTTCTACAAGCTTAAAGAAGCCTTTGACCAGAAACAAATTCCAGCCTGGTTTGCTGAATGGGGACACGATGTCGCCCACGACTGGGAATGGTGGCGCAAACAAATGCCTTATTTCCTTGGAAATCTCTATTTATAAAAGGAGTTACCTATGAATTACCTTGTTATTTCTCCCTACTATCCACAAAACTTTCAACAGTTTACAATTGAACTAGCTAATAAAGGCATAACCGTCTTGGGAATTGGTCAGGAACCATACGAGCAATTGGATGAGCCTTTACGCAATAGCCTAACCGAATATTTCCGTGTGGACAATCTTGAAAATATAGATGAAGTCAAACGAGCAGTTGCTTTTCTATTTTATAAACATGGTCCAATTGATCGCATCGAGTCTCATAATGAATACTGGCTTGAGTTAGATGCAAGTCTTCGTGAGCAATTCAATGTTTTTGGTGCCAAACCAGAGGATCTCAAAAAGACGAAATTTAAGTCTGAAATGAAGAAACTCTTCAAAAAAGCAGGCGTACCCGTGGTACCTGGAGCTGTTATCAAGACGGAAGCAGATGTGGATCAAGCTGTGAATGAAATCGGCCTTCCAATGATTGCCAAACCTGACAATGGAGTGGGAGCGGCCGCGACCTTTAAGCTTGGAACAGAAGACGATATCAATCACTTCAAGCAAGAATGGGACCATTCGACCGTTTATTTCTTTGAAAAATTTGTCACTTCCAGCGAAATTTGCACCTTTGATGGTCTAGTGGATAAGGATGGAAAGATTGTCTTCTCAACGACCTTTGATTACGCCTATACACCGCTGGATCTCATGATTTACAAGATGGACAATTCTTATTACGTTCTTAAGGATATGGATCCTAAATTACGTAAATATGGTGAGGCAATTGTCAAGGAATTTGGTATGAAAGAACGGTTCTTCCATATTGAGTTCTTCCGTGAAGGGGACGACTACATTGCCATTGAGTACAATAACCGTCCTGCAGGTGGTTTTACCATTGATGTTTATAACTTTGCTCATTCCTTGGACCTCTACCGAGGCTATGCGGCAATTGTCGCAGGAGAAGAGTTCCCAGCGTCAGAGTTTGAATCTCAGTATTGTTTGGCTACATCACGTCGTGCAAATGCTCACTATGTCTATTCTGAGGAGGACTTGCTTGCCAAATATAGTCAGCAGTTCAAGGTTAAAAAAATCATGCCAGCGGCCTTCGCAGAACTTCAAGGAGATTACCTTTATATGCTGACAACTCCTAGTCGACAAGAAATGGAGCAGATGATTAAGGACTTTGGTCAGCGTCAGGCTTAAGAGACTATCGGATTAAGGAAATTCACTCCCTTAATCCTTTTGTTTTTTATAAGAAATAAAACCGCTTTCTTATATAATCTTTCGGAAAAGTAGTTGCTAAAAGATATAAAAATTGATAGAATAAGGATTGTCTAAAAAATTTTAAGGAGAATCTATCAAATGGATTTCACATGGGCAATTAAATATGCCACTGAATTTTTGGGAACTGCTATTTTGATCATTCTTGGAAATGGTGCAGTTGCCAACGTTGAACTTAAAGGTACGAAAGGTCACCAAAGTGGCTGGATCGTTATCGCTGTTGGTTATGGTATGGGGGTTATGATCCCAGCATTAATGTTTGGTAACGTATCTGGAAACCACATCAACCCAGCCTTCACTCTTGGACTTGCAATCAGCGGTCTTTTCCCTTGGGCACAAGTTGCGCCTTATATCATCGCACAAGTTTTGGGTGCTATCTTTGGTCAAGCCTTGGTTGTGGCAACACACCGCCCATACTACTTGAAAACTGAAAATCCAAACAATATTTTGGGTACTTTCTCAACAATTTCAAGTTTGGATAATGGTACAAAAGAATCACATTTTGCAGCAACTGTTAATGGTTTTGTAAATGAGTTTGTTGGATCATTTGTTCTTTTCTTCGCAGCCCTTGGAATGACTAAAAACTTCTTTGGTTCTGAAGTGCTTCAATACATGAAACAAATGGCTAGTCAAGCAGGTCAAAATGTTGACTTTTCTGATTTAGCAATCAAAGCCCAAGTAGCACCACATACTGCTTCAGGACTTTCAGTAGCTCACTTGGCACTTGGTTTCCTTGTTATGGCTTTGGTAACATCACTTGGTGGACCTACAGGACCTGCCTTGAACCCAGCCCGTGACTTGGGACCACGTCTCCTTCATGCTTTCCTTCCAAAATCAGTTCTTGGTGAGCACAAAGGCGATTCAAAATGGTGGTATTCTTGGGTACCAGTAGTTGCACCGATCGCAGCAGCAATTGCGGCAGTAGCTATTTTCAAATTCCTTTACCTATAAGAAATTGAAACCGAGGAAATCCTCGGTTTTTTAGATGAAATTTTACGAAAAAAAGGTAAATCTGAGCATAATTTCTTGTAAAAAATTCTAAAATCCTTTAAAATAAAAGAGTTGGAGGAATTTATGAATGTAAATCAGATTGTACGGATTATTCCTACTTTAAAAGTTAATAATAGAAAATTAAATGAAACATTTTATATTGAAACCCTTGGAATGAAGGCCTTGTTAGAGGAATCAGCCTTCCTATCACTAGGGGACCAAACAGGTCTTGAGAAGCTGGTTTTGGAAGAGGCACCAAGTATGCGTACTCGTAAGGTAGAAGGAAGAAAAAAACTAGCTAGATTGATTATCAAGGTGGAAAATCCCTTAGAAATCGAGGCCTTATTAGCTAAAACAGATTCGATTTATCAATTATATAAAGGTCAAAATGGCTACGCTTTTGAAATTTTTTCACCAGAAAATGATTTGATTTTGATTCATGCGGAAGATGATAGAGCAAGTCTAGTAGAAGTAGGAGAAAATCCTGAATTTCAAACAGATTTGGCATCAATTTCTTTAAGTAAATTTGAGATTTCCATGGAATTACACCTCCCAACGGATGTAGATAGTTTCTTGGAACTATCTGAAATTGGGGCTTCACTTGATTTTATCCCAGCACAGGGGCAGGATTTGACTGTGGACAATACGGTTACTTGGGACTTATCTATGCTCAAGTTCTTGGTCAATGAACTAGATATAGCAAGTCTTCGCAAGAAGTTTGAGTCTACCGAATATTTTATTCCTAAGTCTGAAAAATTCTTCCTTGGAAAAGATAGAAATAATGTTGAATTGTGGTTTGAAGAAGTATGAAGTGGACCAAGATTATTAAAAAAATAGAAGAACAAATCGAGGCAGGGATTTATCCCGGAGCCTCTTTTGCGTATTTTAAGGACCATCAATGGACGGAGTTCTATTTAGGCCAGAGTGACCCAGAGCATGGCTTGCAGACCGAGGCAGGACTGGTTTATGACCTAGCTAGTGTCAGCAAGGTTGTTGGGGTTGGTACCGTTTTTACCTTCTTGTGGGAAAAAGGTCAATTAGATATTGACAGACCGGTAACCGATTTTTTAGCTGAGAGTGATTATCCAGACATCACTATTCGTCAGCTCTTAACTCACGCAACAGATCTTGATCCGTTTATTCCTAATCGTGATCTTTTAACAGCCTCAGAATTAAAGGAAGCTATGTTTCATCTCAAGAGACGAAGTCATCCAGCCTTTCTTTATTCGGATGTTCATTTTTTACTGTTAGGTTTTATCTTGGAAAGAATCTTTAATCAAGACTTGGATGTAATTTTACAAGAACAAGTCTGGAATTCCTGGGGAATGAAGGATACCCAGTTTGGTCCTGTTGAGCGTGCTGTTCCAACAATTAGAGGTGTAGATGCAGGCATGGTACATGATCCCAAGGCTCGCCTCTTGGGCAGACATGCAGGTAGTGCTGGTTTGTTTTCGACTGTAAAGGATTTACAAATCTTTTTAGAACACTATTTAGCAGATGATTTTGCAAGAGATTTGAGTCAAAATTTTTCTCCTTTGGATGACAAGGAACGTTCTTTGGCATGGAATTTGGAAGGAGATTGGCTAGACCATACGGGCTATACAGGTACCTTTATCATGTGGAATCGTCAGAAGCAAGAAGCGGCTATTTTCCTATCAAATCGTACCTATGAAAAGGATGAGAGGGTCCAGTGGATTTTAGACCGCAATCAAGTGATGAACTTGATTCGCAAAGAAGAGTAAGGAGAGACATGTCAAACGTTTTAAAAGGGACTCTATTAACAGTTGTGGCTGGGATTGCTTGGGGCCTGTCAGGAACGAGTGGCCAATACCTGATGGCGCACGGAATTTCTGCTCTGGTTTTGACCAACTTGCGTCTTTTAATCGCTGGTGGAATTCTCATGCTATTGGCTTACGCTACTGCAAAGGATAAAATGCTGGCCTTTTTAAAGGATAGGAAGAGTTTGCTGTCTCTTCTCATTTTTGCTCTAATTGGCCTCTTCCTCAATCAATTTGCCTATCTAACTGCTATTCAGGAGACCAATGCAGGAACCGCGACAGTGCTTCAGTATGTTTGTCCTGTTGGGATTTTGATTTATAGCTGTATCAAGGATAAGGTGGCACCGACACTGGGAGAGATTATTTCCATCATATTAGCCATTGGAGGGACCTTCCTAATCGCCACTCATGGGCAGTTGGACCAGTTATCTATGACACCTGCAGGCCTGTTCTGGGGTCTCTTTTCTGCCTTGACTTATGCGCTTTATATCATTTTGCCCATAGCCCTGATTAAGAAGTGGGGGAGCAGTTTGGTCATTGGTGTGGGAATGGTCATAGCAGGTTTAGTCGCCCTTCCTTTTACAGGGGTTCTAGAGGCTACTATTCCAACTAGTCTTGATTTTCTCCTTGCATTTGCGGGCATTATCCTTATTGGGACTGTCTTTGCCTATACAGCTTTCCTTAAAGGAGCCAGTCTGATAGGACCGGTCAAGTCAAGCTTGTTGGCTTCAATTGAGCCAATTTCGGCGGTTTTCTTTGCCTTCCTAATCATGAATGAACAATTTTATCCCATTGATTTTCTTGGCATGGCAATGATATTGTTTGCTGTAACACTGATTTCTTTGAAAGATTTACTCTTAGAAAAATAAAAAGACTCTTTGTCCGTGACAGAGAGTTTTTGCGTAGTATTTTATACTCAATGAAAATCAAAGAGCAAACTAGGAAACTAGCCGCAGGTTGTACTTGAGTACGGCAAGGCGACGTTGACGCGGTTTGAATTTGATTTTCGAAGAGTATTAATTGTTTTCAAGATAAAATTCAAAACGTTCGCCTACATACTGACTTTTTACGTATTCAAATGCAGTACCATCTTCTAGGTAAGAAACCTGAGTTAAACCAAGAATAGCATGCCCTTTTTCAACTTCCAAATAGTGGGCGATTTTTTCCTTAGCAAGACGAGCATAGATGGTCTGCTGTGATTTACCAATACGGTAGCCATGTTTTTGCAATGTTTGGAAGAAATGACTGGTGATTTCTTCTTTTTTAAAGTCCTTAATGAATTTTTCAGGAATAGAAGCAACTTCATAAACCAGAGGAACTTGGTCGGCATAGCGGACCCGTTCCATTCGGATAATATTTTCCGTTGGAGAAATGCCTAACTTGGCAACTTCCTGCTCATTGGGAATGGTTTTTCTGTAGGAAATGAGCTGGCTAGAGGGTACTTTACCTTGGGACTTAACAATTTCAGTAAAACTGGTTGTCCCTCGCATCTTTTCTTGTACTCGAGTACTGGAAACAAAGGTGCCGCTTCCTACACGGCGCTCTAAAACGCCTTCTTCGACTAATAGAGATATAGCTTGGCGGAGGGTCATGCGGCTGACCGCAAACTGCTCTGCTAAATCTCTTTCACTGGGAAGCCTCTCACCAATAGCCCAACGGTGTTCGTCAATATCCTTTTTAATCTGATCATGGATTTTCATATAAGCGGGTAGCATATTTTTCACTTCATTTCTATCTTTTCTCTATTGTACCCTAATAAACTAGAAAAAGTCAATCTTCGCCTTGTTTATACTCTTCGAAAATCTCTTCAAACCACGTCAGCTCTATCTGCAACCTCAAAACAGTGTTTTGAGCAACCTGCGGCTAGCTTCCTAGTTTGCTCTTTGATTTTCATTGAGTATTAGTTGGTAATTCGCCCTTATTTGTGATAGAATATTGGAAAAAGATATTTCTTTTGAGAAAGGAAAAAGATGAGCAACATATCAACTGATTTGCAAGATGTAGAAAAAATCATCGTGCTGGACTATGGTAGCCAATATAACCAGCTGATTTCACGCCGTATCCGTGAGATTGGCGTTTTTTCAGAACTAAAGAGCCATAAAATTTCAGCTGCTGAAGTTCGTGAAATCAATCCTGTAGGAATTATCCTATCAGGTGGTCCAAACTCTGTATACGAAGATGGTTCATTTGATATTGACCCAGAAATCTTCGAACTCGGAATTCCTATTTTGGGAATTTGTTATGGTATGCAGTTATTGACCCATAAACTTGGAGGAAAAGTTGTCCCTGCAGGTGATGCTGGAAATCGTGAATACGGTCAATCAACCCTAACTCACACACCATCAGCGCTTTTTGAATCAACACCTGATGAACAGACTGTTTTGATGAGCCATGGTGATGCGGTTACTGAAATTCCTGCTGACTTTGTTCGTACTGGAACATCAGCTGACTGCCCTTATGCAGCCATTGAAAACCCAGATAAACACATTTACGGTATCCAATTCCACCCAGAAGTTCGTCATTCTGTATACGGAAATGATATCCTTCGTAACTTTGCCCTTAACATCTGTAAGGCTAAAGGCGACTGGACAATGGATAACTTCATCGACATGCAGATCCAAAAAATCCGTGAGACCGTCGGTGATAAACGTGTCCTTCTTGGTCTATCAGGTGGTGTTGACTCTTCAGTTGTTGGAGTTCTTCTCCAAAAAGCGATTGGCGATCAATTGATCTGTATCTTCGTGGATCACGGTCTTCTTCGTAAAGGAGAAGCGGACCAAGTTATGGACATGCTTGGTGGTAAGTTTGGTTTGAATATCGTCAAAGCAGACGCTGCTAAACGTTTCCTTGACAAACTTGCTGGCGTTTCTGACCCTGAACAAAAACGTAAAATCATCGGTAACGAGTTTGTCTATGTCTTTGATGACGAAGCAAGCAAGCTCAAAGATGTGAAATTCCTTGCTCAAGGAACTCTATATACAGATGTTATCGAGTCTGGTACGGATACAGCTCAAACTATCAAGTCACACCACAACGTGGGTGGTCTTCCAGAAGACATGCAGTTTGAACTGATTGAACCACTCAACACTCTTTATAAAGACGAAGTTCGTGCCCTTGGTACAGAGCTTGGTATGCCAGACCATATCGTATGGCGCCAACCATTCCCAGGACCAGGACTTGCTATCCGTGTTATGGGTGAAATCACTGAAGAAAAACTAGAAACAGTTCGTGAATCAGACGCTATCCTCCGTGAAGAAATTGCCAAAGCTGGCCTTGACCGCGAT
The DNA here is from genome assembly GCF_963516515.1 of uncultured Streptococcus sp. Lineage (GTDB taxonomy): Bacteria > Bacillota > Bacilli > Lactobacillales > Streptococcaceae > Streptococcus. The sequence continues at coordinate 41,569 of NZ_CAUQCJ010000003.1, forward strand.
ATTTGGCAATACTTCACTGTTAACACAGGCGTTCGTTCAGTTGGGGTTATGGGTGACGGTCGTACGTATGACTACACAATTGCAATCCGTGCTATTACCTCTATCGATGGTATGACAGCTGACTTTGCCAAAATTCCTTGGGATGTCCTTCAAAAAATCTCAGTACGTATCGTAAACGAAGTGGATCATGTTAACCGTATCGTCTACGATATCACAAGTAAACCACCTGCAACCGTTGAGTGGGAATAATAGATAAGAGTAACTTAGGCTAAGAATCCTTGATGTAACAGCATTTTAATAACTGTAAAAAGTTAAAATGATATAAATTGCTTTAACTTGTCTCCAAAGAAGCTCTTAAATTTGAGCTTCTTTTTCTATTTTATGGGTAAGAATTATAAGTTTTTTGGATAATCATTAAAAACTTTACCTGAAAGAGATTAAAGTTAATAGACTTGTTCGATGACTATTTGAAGCAAGATATCGAGCAAGTTTAATGGTAATTTGTGTTGACAATTCATAAATCAAATAACCGTCCATTAAGTTAAAAAAGGTGTTAGGAAAAAATAATGAAAGTGCATTTTATACTACATGAGAGTTTTGAAGTCCCAGGTGCTTATCTAACTTGGGCACAATCAAGAGGTCATGATATTGGAATAACTAAAGTTTATAAGGGAGAAGCTTTACCTAAAACAATTTCTGGCATTGATTTTCTTATCATTATGGGAGGTCCTCAATCTCCTGATGAAGATAAAGAACATTTCCCTTATTATCATCCAAAAGAAGAAATTAGACTCATTAGCCAAGCAATAGAAGAAGATAAGTATATTGTAGGTGTATGTTTGGGGGCGCAACTACTGTCTGTAGCTTATGGGGGACAATATGAGCATAGTCCTGAAAGAGAAATAGGTGTATTCCCTATTAGGATGACTAGTCAAGGACTAGCAGATAAACACCTCAAACATTTTGGTAGAGAGCTTTTAGTTGGTCACTGGCATGGTGATATGCCGGGATTGACAGACGAAGCAGTAATCCTTGCTACCAGTCAAGGTTGTCCACGACAGATTGTTCGATTTAGTCCTAAACATTATGCTTTCCAAGTACATTTAGAGTTTGATGAAAAAGCGATTGATTTATTAATTGATGCTGATGGTGAAGAACAATTGAAAGAACAGAATAAAAGATTACCTTTTGTTCAATCACCTGAAGAATTGCGTGGTAACGATTATTCTGAAATGAATGAAAAATTGCATAATTTTTTAGATTCGCTTACCAGTTAGAATTGGAGAAAATCGAGATATTTTAGTTTGTGATTTTATGAAATATCAAAATCAAGAAAAGGTGAGTGAACTGTATAAAAAAATAAACACTCTTAGCTACAGGGTATCTGTGTTAAATTTCTAATTTGTAATGATTGACCACAGTACGATTTTCCACAAATAGCTAGCCTTGTTTTACTGGACAAGCTGACTATATTTCTAAAAAACTAAATATGATTACTCAAGTTGGGAATATTTTGTTATTTGATGTCCTTTCTTTGAATAGAATACTGAGCTTGGAAAAGGAGAATTAAAGCTGTGGAAATGGATGCGGTAGCTCAACACCACGTTGATGCTTATGCAATCATGATCCTTTTTGATAGTCTAGTCAATTCAGGTAAAGATTGAACTGCAGGAGAACGTTAAAATACCCTCACGGATATGATGAAGGTTGGTTTGGAAACCTTGATTGTAGAAAAAAGGAAAAATAAGGTTAGGAAAATTTATTTTGAGGAGAAATTTTATAGATTTTTAAACAATAAGACGCATAGTATCAAGCTTTTTCAAGACTTGATACTATGCTCTTTTCTTATTTTATACTCAATGAAAATTAAAGAGCAAACTAGGAAGCTAGCCGTAGGTTGCTCAAAACACTGTTTTGAGGTTGCAGATAGAGCTGACGTGGTTTGAAGAGATTTTCGAAGAGTATTAAAGACTTTTTGCCCAACCTCCACATAAACCACCCGTTAGACGAGTTTTTAAGATTTGATATCAAGTGTGAAATGAAGTTGTTGCTCAGCAAATGGAAAATAGCAATAACTTTCACCCTACAATAATTGTGAAGTGGACTTTGTCTATCTCTGAGTCTAGAAATTGAAATTTGTAATAAAAATGTTATATTTCACAAAGAACTCCCAATATTTCATGGGGGGGGTAAATATGCGTATAAAGAGAAAAAATACTCAATAAAATAAATAGTTATTATTTTTGTGTATTTAATTTTGTGATGAATTTATTATTAGTGGTTATTCTTACTTTTGGTATGAAAGGAAACCGTGGATATCTATTGATTTTTATTTAGAAAGTATTAAAATAGTAAGATAGGCGGTAATATACACATTTGCTTAATGTTTAGTATATGTTTATTATTGTTTGATAAAAGAACTTGAAAAAATAATGAGGGAGAATAGAAGTGAAATTCGAAAAACGTCAAAAGTTTGCCATTAGAAAATTCAGTGTCGGTGTGGCATCTGTTTTGATTGGGCAATTTTTTATTGGTGCTGTAGCCAATGCGCCAGTCGTACGCGCCAGTGAAGTGATTGGTGTCCATGCGGAAAAGCAAAAGGACCCAGATGCTGAAGTAGCTCAACCCAAGGTAGAAGCAACTACTGTAGACACTGATAAAAATCAAGTTGTTCCTAGGCCTGAGTCAGATCCATCGGCAGAAAAACCAGTTGTAACTCAACCGTCAGTTGAAGCAAGCATTTCAAATTCAGAAAAAGCAGTTTCTACAGAAAAGGATCCAAAAGCCCAGCCAGACATGCTACCAAAAGAAGTGGCAAAGACTGTTCATAAAGAAGCCGACAGAAAACCACTAGTAGAGGCTCCTTTGACGAAACTGGAGGAAAAGGAAGAAGTTACAAATCCTGACAAGGACCAGTTGGGAACAACAATCACAGAGGCAGAGGTAGTAACGAAGGAAGCTGAAAAATACCTGAGCGGTTTAACAGACTCCAATCAAAAAGTTGCCATCGAAGAAGCCTTGCATCGCTCCAACCAACTTCTAACAGAGGCCAGAACTTCCCTCAAGTCAATAGCTGCTTCAAATGCAGCCTTTGAAACAGCTCGGACCAATCTAGCAGAAGCTATCGAGGCAGTCTGGAATCAACTCAAGAAAATGGGGCATTCAGGCAACCTTAGTTATATGTTGGATGCAGGGACGACGAGTCAACCAGCTGTTCTAATCCCAACTGGGTCAACGACGATTTACTCCTACGGAGCAACAACTGCACCTAAAGTCGAGTTTGATATTTCTACCGATCTTGCACCATATAGAGGCGATTGGGGAAGTTCCAATTATAATCAATATTATAGTGTAAAAGAAAATTTAAATTTAAATGAAGATGCTCAAAAATTAGGTTTAAATATTATAGATAAATGGACTACGAATCCTTCAGGAAATGGAGATTACATTCTCGCCCTATCTGGAAATGTTCCAACTACGGTAGAGCCTGGGACTTACAATGTCGGCTTCACATATAACAACCAAGCCTATACGACAACAGTTACAGTCAAACCTGCTGAAGGTGTTCCATATATGAACTATCCGTATATGACTTTGGAGCGGTATTTTGGAGCAGAAACAGGTCGTAATATTCCTGACTACAAATTTAAAAAAGATGGCTCTACAGTAGAATTGAAGTATAAGGTGGGCTTGACGAATATAGAGCCCAATGAAGTTGAACTAACCCCCGATGCGAAACGGTTAGGATTTGTATTTAATGACGGTGGTAAAGATAATCGGTATCTGACCAAGACTGTCACCTTGGATAATACGCTTCAAAGTGGAACCTATACAATCGGAGTTCAGTCAAAAGCAGATCCCTATACTAGAATTACGGCTGAACTAACGATAGAAGAACCGCCGTTGTATAAAGTAGTAGAGGATTATTCTTCTTTCTTTTATTATTATGATTCTAATTCTCCTGGTTACAAGCAATTTAAAGCTGGAAACAATCGAATGGGAGACTCTGTTTCATATAATGAAGCTTCTTCCACAGCTTACATGACGTCTACTCCTTTTGGTTATTACTTACATGATAGAAGTCCTAAAACGATAGCGGATGCGACTCCAGATAGTCCTCAGTATACGTCTAACCTATGGTTGTCATTACCAGGGAGTAAAAATGAATATAATCTAGTAGGAAATAATGCTCCCGTTACCATTACTAAGTTCGAACAGACAGGAGGTAGTCCTGGGGTTACAGTAGAGTTTATAATGGATAAAGCTCCTACCGCTGATAATGTTTTTGTTAATAGTAGCGCTTGGCCAAGTGATGTTTTGACGGGAAATAAACAAGTTAGTTCTTCTGCTAGTGCTGAGTATGCTGACTCATCAAGGGATAATGTATCTCCCTATCGTATTAATTTTAAGACATTACCAGAAAAAGCAGGGACGTATTTTGTAGAATTTAATGTTACGGATAATATTGGACGGGTGACAAAGCATCATTTGAATTTAGTGACTAGAGAGGTTTCTCAAACGACACCAAATGTGAGTTCGGGCGAAAATGGTAACTATACTTTAACCAATGCTGATGTTATGTTTGATGCGGACAAGCTGTATCGAGTAACGAATCCAATACCAGTAGCTGTTCCTATCTCGGATAAGGAACAGAATCTAGGAAACTTGGTATTGAATAAAGCGAATGCGACTTTAACGATTGATAGTAAACCGGATGGGGTTGAGATTACAAAAGACACTGAGAATCCTACTAGATTTAAGATTATCAAACAAAATGGTAAGACCTTAGCTGCAGGTGTCTATACGATTACATCTACAGCAAAGGATGGACACTTTGGAGCCAATGTCCCAGCTCGTACCTATAAGTTCGAGGTAATGGATGGGTTAAATCCTATTTCCAATCAAAGCTGGCAAGAAGGACAAACTATCCCAACTATTCCTGTTTCGATGACAAATGGTAGTAAGATTACGAATCTATCAGTCGAATCTGATGGAGGACATCTCTACCTAAGTCCTAATGCTGATAATACAGGTCTAACAGGTTATGCTTTAAAACATACAGATGCACCACAAACAGCGATTGTAACCGCTACTTATATCAATAATGAAGGTCAAAGTCGTCAGATTAAGACAAGCTTTACTTATACGGTTACCCCTCCACCAGTTTCTGATTTAACTTTATCTGTAACGAATGATAAGCAAACAGTTTCAGAAGGAACTAAATTTGCAGATATGCTTGTAACAGCAACTGAAGGGGCTACAGTTACAGTAGGAACACTGCCAGATGGTGTTATGTATGATAGCAATAGCAAAACATTATCAGGCACTGGATTATATGAAGGACATTATGTGATTCCAGTTACTGCTACTAAAGATAATAAGTCGATTACAAAATTAGTCGATCTTACAGTTACACCAGGTAACTTTAATGTTCCAACAGCTAATTACACGTTTACAGCAGGTGAATCAATACCACCGATTACTCTTAAAATTCCTAAAAATGCGACAGTAAGTTACACAGGGGGCAGTTTACCAAATGGTCTAAATTGGTCTGCGGATAATAAAACTATAACAGGAACACCGACTCAAGTAGGGACCTTCCAAACATATGCTTATGTATACAGAACTGACAAATCGGGAAATAACCAATATGCCTATGCGTATGTAAATATTACAGTAAACAGTGTTCCTCTAAACTTTTCTATTCCTGATAATACAAAAACAGTAAAAGCTTTAGATGAACTTCCTCCTATTCAGTTACAAGCTGATGGAGCTTTGTTAACAATCACTTCTGGAGAACTTCCTCCAGGGGTAAACTATGATGCTGCGACGAAAACTGTTTCAGGAACGCCTACAAAAGTCGGAACGTATACAGCAACATTCACAGCGACAAGTCCGACAATTAGTGGGAATTCAACCGCAAGTGCAACCTTAACGATTAATGTAACATCACGTGATTTAACTGTAACGGTTGATAATAAGGAACAAGAGAAGACTGTTCTAACTGCTATAGACAATGTAGTTTTAACTCCTTCAGATGCTAAAGCTAGATTAGAGGTTGATACAAGTCAACTTCCACCGGGAGTTACCTATGATTCAGCTACAAGGACTATTTCTGGCACACCATCTAAAGTGGGAGAATATTTAATTCCATATAAAGCTACTTTCCCAGAAATGGCAGAATCTCCAGTTGATGGAGGGCATATTAAAATTAATGTTCGCCCACTTCCGGTAAGTATTAATGTTACAGAAAAAGAACAAACGATTCGTCTGGGTGAAACGATTAAAAATATGGTGGTTTCTCACAGTGAACATTCAGATTTAGGTGCTCGTTATTTAAGTGTGGATTTACCGGAAACAGACTTAGATTCTTATCTTGAATCAACTGCAGGTTTAAATTATAATGCTGCAACGCATACAATTAGTGGAACTCCAACCAAGCCTGGTGTTTATAAAGTTCGTTTAAAAGCAACATTGGATTCTGAAACATTAGGTAGAGGTAGTGCGGAAGAGATTATCACTGTAAAGGTAGTAGATGATCCAATATCATTAGACATTAAAAATGATCGTCAAATGATTGCCTTAGGAAAAACAAGCCTTCGTCCAATTACGTTCACAGTTCCAGATGGAGTTACACTTACTGTTGATACAACAAAACTTCCAAATGGTGTAACATATGATGAATCTGCTAAAACCATCTCTGGAACACCGACAGTAGCTGGAGCATTTGATATTCCAGTAACGGTGACAAATGCAGGTAAAACTAAATCAATTACCAAAGACATCACTATAGATGTTATAGACTTAACGCCGGCTACACCAACTGTAACTGTGGCAGAAAACAATGATGGAACGCATACAATTACGATTTCACAACCAGGTGGACAACCAGTATCAACCGTTATTAAGAATGGTAAAGATGGTGAGACTCCAAAAGTGAAAGTAGACCGTGATGAGACTAAAAAAGAAACGACATTAACGTTCTATAGTGACAAGAATGCCAATAATCAGTTTGATGAAGGAACAGATACAGTTCTAGGAACATCTGTGATTAAAGATGGTCAAGACGGAGTCGATGGAGCTAAAGGTGACAAAGGTGAAACTGGAGCAACCGGACCGAAAGGTGACAAAGGTGAAACTGGAGCAGCTGGACCGAAAGGCGATAAAGGTGAAACTGGAGTAGCCGGCCGCGACGGAAAAGACGGCTTTACACCAGAAGTAAGTGTAGTGACAAATCCAGATGGAAGTCATACAATTTCAATTACTCAACCAGATGGTAAAGAACCAATTGCAACAACGGTTAAAAATGGAGAAAACGGAAAAGATGGACGTTCTCCAAGAATTGAATTAAAACCAATTTATCCTGCACAACCTCGAAGCACTAGAAGAGCAAGAAGTGTGGATGAAGACCGTGCAACTACTCAACCAGCAACGAAGCCAATTGGCGTTCATATTACAGTTTATTACGATAATGATAATAGTTTGACCTATACTGCTGGAGATACTTTGATTAGTGAGGAAGATATCTATAACGGAGTAGATGGTCGTGACGGTCGTGATGGTATTGATGGTAAATCAGCGATAATTGAAACAAAAGAAAACTCTGATGGAAGCCATACAATTATTATTACCAACCCAGATGGATCAAAACGTGAGATTGTAGTGAAAAATGGCCAAGACGGTAAATCTCCTACAATTGAAACGAAAGAGAATGTAGATGGAAGTCATACAATTATCATCACAAATCCAGATGGAACAAAACAAGAAATCGTTGTGAAGAATGGTAAGGACGGTAAAGATGGTAAAGATGGTAAAGATGGACGTGATGGTAAGGATGGAACATGTAATTGTGCTGTGAATCCAACCCCTGTACAACCAGGAAATACTGGAACAACACCACCAGAACAACCGAAACCAGAATCAGGAAGAATTACACCACCATCAGACAAGCTGGTTAAACCGGAATCGAAACCGGTTCCGAAACCAGAAACAAATAAACCAAACACTCCGGGTTCAGGTACTCCAAAGACCGGAACACCAGACACTCCAGGAGCAGGTACTTCAAATACAGGAACGCCAGAAACCGGCAAACCAAACACTTCAGGGGAAGGTACTCCAAATACAGGGAAGCCAGAAACAGGCATCCCAAGTACAAATAATCAAACTGTACTTGATTCACATACTTCTGACACTGTAGAGATTCCAAACGCAGTTCCAGTAACATCTGAAACAAATACTCAAATCCCAGATTATGTAACTTCTGGAATGACGAATCATACAAGAGTGGCCTTACCGAATACTGGAAGCCAAACAGATGTCATTTCAATTCTTTTAGGAAGTGGAATTTTGCTTACACTTTATGTAGCCAAAAGAAAAGAAGACTAGAAGATAAATTTTTCGCTCTTAGTTTATCAAAAGTGGGAATAGAGTATAGAAGGTGCAAATCCCTCAGATTCTTACTTGCTTTTAATGATTTAAGATAGTTAATTATGGTTACCAGACTGTAGGTGTTCCATAATAAGAATATTGCTATGAGAGCTAACCCTCCGATATGCTAGATGAAAGTAGTGTATCGGAGGATATTTTTAGCTTCTCCTTGCTATACGCCTAGCTGCCTTGTTTGCTCTTTGATTTTTATTGAGTATAAATTTTTCACGAGATGATGATGTGAGAAGTTTGCTATAAGTAAAAGCTTTTAGAACTCTGTTATCTAAAGTCTAAAAGATTAGAATTGTCAAAACAATCTGTCTAGGCTTGATTTTATCCCTTATTTACTATAAAATGAGAAGGAAAAACGTCAAACTTTTATATTGCAAATAGGAGAAAACATGACAAAAACATTAAAACGTCCTGAGGTTTTATCACCTGCAGGGACTTTAGAGAAGCTAAAAGTAGCTGTTCAGTATGGAGCAGATGCTGTCTTTATCGGTGGTCAGGCCTATGGTCTTCGTAGCCGTGCAGGTAACTTTACCTTTGAACAGATGGAAGAAGGAGTCCAGTTTGCGGCCAAGTATGGTGCTAAGGTTTATGTGGCTGCCAACATGGTTATGCACGAAGGAAATGAAGCTGGTGCTGGTGAGTGGTTCCGTAAACTACGTGATATCGGCATTGCTGCAGTTATCGTGTCTGACCCAGCCTTGATTATGATTGCAGCGACTGAAGCGCCTGGTCTTGAAATCCACCTTTCCACTCAAGCAAGTGCCACTAACTATGAAACCCTTGAGTTCTGGAAAGAACTGGGCTTGACTCGTGTCGTTTTGGCGCGTGAGGTTTCAATGGAAGAATTGGCAGAAATCCGCAAACGTACAGATGTTGAGATTGAAGCCTTTGTCCATGGAGCTATGTGTATTTCATACTCTGGTCGTTGTACTCTTTCAAACCACATGAGTATGCGTGATGCCAACCGTGGTGGTTGCTCTCAATCTTGCCGTTGGAAATACGACCTTTATGATATGCCATTTGGTCAAGAACGCAAGAGCTTGAAAGGTGAAATTCCAGAAGAATTTTCGATGTCAGCCGTTGACATGTCTATGATTGACCATATCCCAGATATGATTGAAAATGGTGTGGACAGTCTAAAAATCGAAGGACGTATGAAGTCTATTCACTATGTATCAACAGTAACCAACTGCTATAAGGCAGCTGTGGATGCTTATCTTGAAAGTCCTGAAAAGTTTGAAGCGATCAAACAAGACTTGGTGGACGAGATGTGGAAGGTTGCCCAACGTGAATTGGCTACAGGATTTTACTATGGTACACCATCTGAAAATGAACAGTTGTTTGGTGCTCGCCGTAAAATCCCTGAATACAAGTTTGTCGCTGAAGTGGTTTCTTATGATGGTGCGACACAAACAGCAACCATTCGTCAACGGAATGTGATTAACGAAGGGGACCAAGTTGAGTTTTATGGCCCAGGTTTCCGTCACTTTGAAACGTATATCGAAGATTTACATGATGCCAAAGGCAATAAAATCGACCGTGCTCCAAATCCAATGGAACTCTTGACAATCAAAGTCCCACAACCTGTTCAAGCAGGAGATATGGTTAGAGCTCTTAAAGAAGGACTCATCAATCTTTATAAGGAAGATGGCACCAGCGTCACAGTTCGTGCTTAATAAGCAAGCAGGATATGAAAGATTTCTAGTTGTTTCCCCTTTAATCTTGCTCACTAAAAGAAAAGAAGTTAAAGAAAATATATCAATTTCGTCCGAGATTTCATCTCGGATTTTTTCAATATTTTTCAGAAAGACCTAGATAATGGTCGGATTTATTACAAGTTTTTTCCAATTTTTTCTATATAATAAGCTCAAAAATAGTAAAATTGTAAATAATTTCCATTAAACGCTTTCAATGTTGGTAAAAAGTTGACAAATCCAATTTTTAGGACTAAACTAAGTAAGTAAATTTTAATTAAAAGGAGAATTCATCATGAATTTAACATTTTTCGGTCTATGTCTTGCCTGTATGGGTGTATCTCTTGGTGAAGGGTTATTGATGAATGGTTTGTTGAAATCAGTAGCTCGCCAACCAGATATTATCGCTGAGTTTCGTAGCTTGATGTTTTTAGGGGTTGCCTTTATTGAAGGAACTTTCTTCGTAACTCTTGTCTTCTCATTTATTATTAAATAACGAAATATAAATTGGAGAAGGGAGAATGTTAGATGGAAGAAAGTATCAATCCAACCATCAATATTGGTCCTGTTACCTTTGATTTAACTTTGACAGCCTTGACTTTGCTGTCTGTGTTTCTGATTTTTGCATTTATCTATTGGGCAAGTCGTAATATGGCCTTGAAACCCAAAGGTAAACAAAATGTACTAGAGTATCTCTATGATTTTGTAATTGGATTTACAGAACCTAACCTTGGTTCCCACTACATGAAAGATTACTCACTCTTTTACTTATGCTTATTTCTTTTTATGGTCATCGCCAATAATCTTGGTTTGATGGCTAAACTTCAAACAACAGATGGAACAAACCTTTGGACATCGCCAACTGCAAATCTTTCATTTGACCTTGTCTTGTCTTTCTGTATTATTGTGATGGCGCACATTGAGGGGATTCGTCGTCGTGGGATTAAACAATACCTAAAAGGTTTTGTAACTCCTGCATTTATGACACCGATGAATCTACTTGAAGAAGTCACGAATTTCCTTTCTCTTGCTTTGCGGATTTTTGGGAATATCTTTGCAGGTGAAGTAATGACAAGCTTGCTTCTTGTACTTTCACATCAGGCTATTTTTTGGTATCCAATCGCATTTGGGACAAACTTAGTTTGGACTGCATTTTCCGTGTTCATTTCTTGTGTACAGGCCTATGTCTTTACACTATTATCCTCTATGTACCTAGGAAATAAAATTAATGATGAAGAGTAGAAAGGAGTAACTGATGCACGTAACAGTAGGTGAATTAATTGGTAATTTTATTTTAATCGCTGGCTCTTTTATCCTTTTGCTAGTCTTGATTAAAAAATTTGCATGGTCTAATATTACAAGCATTTTCGAAGAAAGAGCTGAAAAAATTGCTTCAGATATTGACAGAGCTGAAGAAGCACGTCAAAAAGCAGAAGTATTGGCTCAAAAACGCGAAGATGAATTGGCTGGTAGCCGTAAAGAAGCTAAGACAATCATTGAGAATGCGAAAGAAACAGCTGAGAAAAGTAAGGCTAGTATTTTAGCAGATGCTAAACTAGAAGCAGGACGCTTAAAAGAAAAAGCAAACCAAGAAATTGCTCAAAACAAAGCTGAAGCTTTACAAAGCGTTAAGGGTGAGGTTGCAGATTTGACAATCAGCTTGGCTGGTAAAATCATCTCACAAAACCTTGACGGTCATGCCCATAAAGAACTCATTGATCAGTATATCGATCAGCTAGGAGAAGCTTAATGGACAAGAAAACAGTAAAGGTAATTGAAAAATACAGCATGCCTTTTGTCCAATTGGTTTTTGAAAAAGGAGAAGAAGACCGTATCTTTTCAGACTTGACTCAAATCAAGCAAGTTGCTGAAGAAACAGGTTTACCTTCTTTTTTAAAAAAAGTGGCAGTAGACGAGTCTGACAAGGAAAAAACAATTGCTTTCTTCCAAGACTCTGTGTCACCTTTATTGCAAAACTTGATCCAGGTTCTTATCTACAATCACAGAGCAAACCTTTTTTATGATATTCTTGTAGATTGCTTGAACCGACTTGAAAAAGAAACAAATCGATTTGAAGTGACGATTACTTCAGCTCATCCTTTAACTGATGAACAAAAGAGTCGCTTGCTCCCTTTGATTGAGAAAAAAATGTCTCTTAAAGTAAGGAGTGTAAAAGAACAAATCGATGAAAGTCTCATTGGTGGTTTTGTCATTTTTGCCAATCACAAGACAATTGATGTGAGTATTAAACAACAACTTAAAGTTGTTAAAGAAAATTTGAAATAGAAAGTGGTGTTCTTTTGGCAATTAACGCACAAGAAATCAGCGCTTTAATTAAGCAACAAATTGAAAATTTCAAACCCAATTTTGATGTGACTGAAACAGGTGTTGTAACCTATATCGGGGATGGTATCGCGCGTGCTCACGGCCTTGAAAATGCCATGAGTGGAGAGTTGTTGATTTTTGAAAACGGCTCTTATGGTATGGCTCAAAACTTGGAGTCAACAGACGTTGGTATTATCATCCTTGGTGATTTTACAGATATCCGTGAAGGCGATACAATCCGCCGTACAGGTAAAATCATGGAAGTCCCAGTAGGTGAAAGTCTGATTGGTCGTGTTGTGGACCCACTTGGTCGTCCAGTTGACGGTCTTGGAGAAATCCACACTGATAAAACTCGTCCAGTAGAAGCGCCAGCTCCTGGTGTTATGCAACGTAAGTCTGTATCAGAACCATTGCAAACTGGTTTGAAAGCTATTGACGCCCTTGTACCGATTGGTCGTGGTCAACGTGAGTTGATTATCGGTGACCGTCAGACAGGGAAAACAACCATTGCGATTGATACAATCTTGAACCAAAAAGGTCAAGATATGATCTGTATCTATGTTGCGATTGGACAAAAAGAATCAACAGTTCGTACGCAAGTAGAAACACTACGTCAGTACGGTGCCTTGGACTACACAATCGTTGTGACAGCCTCTGCTTCACAACCATCTCCATTGCTTTTCCTAGCTCCTTATGCTGGGGTTGCCATGGCGGAAGAATTTATGTACCAAGGGAAGCATGTTTTGATCGTTTATGATGATCTTTCAAAACAAGCGGTAGCTTATCGTGAACTGTCACTCTTGCTTCGTCGTCCTCCAGGTCGTGAAGCTTTCCCAGGGGATGTTTTCTACCTTCACAGCCGTTTGCTTGAGCGCTCAGCTAAAGTTTCTGATGAACTTGGTGGTGGATCAATTACAGCCCTACCATTTATCGAAACACAAGCAGGAGATATCTCTGCCTATATCGCAACCAACGTGATTTCTATCACTGATGGACAAATCTTCCTTGGTGATGGTCTCTTCAATGCGGGTATTCGTCCAGCCATCGATGCGGGTTCATCTGTATCACGTGTAGGTGGTTCTGCACAAATCAAAGCCATGAAGAAGGTTGCTGGTACACTTCGTATCGACCTTGCTTCATACCGTGAGTTGGAAGCCTTCACTAAGTTTGGTTCTGACTTGGATGCAGCAACACAGGCTAAGTTGAACCGTGGACGTCGTACAGTGGAAGTTTTGAAACAACCTGTTCACAAACCATTGCCTGTTGAGAAACAAGTAACCATTCTCTATGCTTTGACACATGGTTTCTTGGATACTGTTCCAGTAGATGATATTGTTCGTTTCGAGGAAGAGTTCCATGCCTTCTTTGACGCTCAACATCCAGAGATTTTGGAAACCATTCGTGATACAAAAGACTTGCCAGAAGAAGCAGTCTTGGATGCTGCGATTACAGAGTTTCTCAATCAAACCAGCTTCCAATAAGAATAGAGGTGTCAGATGGCAGTATCTCTAAATGATATTAAAACAAAAATCGCCTCAACAAAGAATACGAGTCAAATCACAAATGCCATGCAAATGGTATCAGCTGCTAAGCTAGGTCGCTCTGAAGAAGCTGCTCGTAACTTCCAAGTTTACGCTCAAAAAGTTCGTAAGCTCTTGACGGATATTCTTCATGGTAATGGAGCTGGTGGTTCAACCAATCCGATGTTGATTAGCCGTCCCGTGAAGAAGACAGGCTATATCGTCATCACTTCAGATCGCGGTTTGGTTGGAGGGTATAATTCCTCTATTCTTAAAGCTGTTATGGAGTTGAAGGAAGAATACCATCCAGACGGTACAGGTTTTGAAATGATCTGTATCGGTGGAATGGGAGCTGATTTCTTTAAAGCTCGTGGTATTCAACCACTTTATGAACTACGTGGCTTGGCGGATCAGCCTAGCTTTGATGAAGTTCGTAAGATCATTTCAAAAACTGTTGAAATGTACCAAAATGAACTTTTTGATGAGCTCTATGTTTGCTACAACCACCATGTCAATACGCTAACCAGTCAAATGCGTGTGGAGCAAATGCTTCCAATTGTTGACTTGGATCCAAATGAAGCGGATGATAGTTACAGCTTGACCTTTGAATTGGAAACTAGCCGAGAAGAAATTTTGGAGCAGTTGTTGCCTCAGTTTGCAGAAAGTATGATTTACGGTGCTATTATCGATGCTAAGACAGCTGAAAATGCTGCTGGTATGACAGCCATGCAAACAGCGACAGATAATGCTAAGAAAGTCATCAATGATTTGACAATTCAGTATAACCGTGCCAGACAGGCGGCGATTACACAAGAAATTACAGAAATCGTAGCAGGAGCTAGTGCCTTAGAATAGGCTCTAGTCCAGCTCGTATGAAAATGAACTTAGGACCTAGTTGAGCTAGGAACCGACAGTATCTTATATAGAATAGGAGAAGGAGATGAGTTCAGGTAAAATTGCTCAGGTTATCGGTCCTGTTGTAGACGTCTTGTTTGCAGCAGGGGAAAAACTTCCTGAGATTAACAATGCACTTGTCGTCTACAAAAATGACGAAAGAAAAACAAAAATCGTCCTTGAAGTAGCCTTGGAGTTGGGAGATGGTATGGTCCGTACTATCGCCATGGAATCAACAGATGGTTTGACTCGTGGAATGGAAGTATTGGACACAGGTCGTCCAATCTCTGTACCAGTAGGTAAAGAAACTTTGGGACGTGTCTTCAACGTTTTGGGAGATACCATTGACTTGGAAGCTCCTTTTACAGAAGATGCAGAGCGTCAGCCAATTCATAAAAAAGCTCCAACTTTTGATGAGTTGTCTACCTCTTCTGAAATCCTTGAAACAGGGATTAAGGTTATCGACCTTCTTGCCCCTTACCTTAAAGGTGGTAAGGTTGGACTTTTTGGTGGTGCCGGAGTTGGTAAAACCGTCTTAATCCAAGAATTGATTCACAACATTGCCCAAGAACACGGTGGTATTTCAGTATTTACCGGTGTTGGGGAACGTACTCGTGAGGGGAATGACCTTTACTGGGAAATGAAAGAATCAGGCGTTATCGAGAAAACAGCCATGGTATTTGGTCAGATGAATGAGCCACCAGGAGCACGTATGCGTGTTGCCCTTACTGGTTTGACAATCGCTGAATACTTCCGTGATGTAGAAGGCCAAGACGTGCTTCTCTTTATCGATAATATCTTCCGTTTCACTCAGGCTGGTTCAGAAGTATCTGCCCTTTTGGGTCGTATGCCATCAGCCGTTGGTTACCAACCAACACTTGCTACGGAAATGGGTCAATTGCAAGAGCGTATTACATCAACTAAGAAGGGTTCTGTAACCTCTATCCAGGCTATCTATGTGCCAGCGGATGACTATACTGACCCAGCGCCAGCAACAGCCTTCGCTCACTTGGATTCTACAACAAACTTGGAACGTAAGTTGGTACAATTGGGTATTTATCCAGCCGTTGACCCACTTGCTTCAAGCTCACGTGCCTTGGCACCTGAAATCGTTGGAGAAGAGCACTATGCAGTTGCTGCTGAAGTAAAACGTGTCCTTCAACGTTACCATGAATTGCAAGATATCATTGCTATCCTTGGTATGGATGAGCTTTCTGATGAAGAAAAGACCTTGGTTGCTCGCGCCCGTCGTATCCAGTTCTTCTTGTCACAAAACTTCAACGTTGCGGAACAATTTACTGGTCAGCCTGGTTCTTATGTTCCAGTTGCTGAAACTGTACGTGGCTTTAAGGAAATCCTTGATGGTAAACATGACCACTTGCCAGAAGATGCCTTCCGTGGTGTAGGTTCTATCGAAGATGTGATTGCAAAAGCTGAAAAAATGGGATTTTAAGAGGTGATCTATGGCTCAGTTAACTGTCCAGATCGTGACACCAGATGGTCTCGTCTATGATCACCATGCCAGCTATGTATCAGTTCGAACTCTGGATGGTGAGATGGGGATCTTGCCACGACATGAAAATATGATTGCGGTTTTAGCAGTTGATGAAGTAAAGGTAAAACGTATTGATGATGAAGATCACGTGAACTGGATTGCAGTAAACGGAGGCGTTATTGAAATTGCCAATAATACCATCACAATCGTTGCTGATTCTGCAGAACGTGCTCGTGATATCGATGTTAGCCGTGCAGAACGTGCTAAGCTTCGTGCGGAGCGCGAAATCGAAGAAGCCCACGAAAAACACTTGATTGACCAAGAGCGTCGTGCTAAGATTGCTTTGCAACGTGCTATTAATCGTATTAATGTCGGAAAAAGACTATAAGAAAAAATGAACTTGAGTTACCAAGTTCATTTTTTTATGTTTTCTTAAGGAGCAAAACTGATGCAGACTGCTTCTGGTACATGGAAGTCGTTAGAAAGTTCTGCTAGACGACCAGTTTCAGGATTGCGTTTAAAGACGGTTGCATTGTCAGAGTCTTGATGGACAGCAATGACAAATTCTTGGTCTGGTGTCAAATCAAAATCACGTGGAGTCTGACCATGAGTCGGAACGATTTCTAACAACTCTAAGCTACCGTCCGCAAGGATTGTATATACTGCGATAGAATCATGGCCACGGTTAGAAGCGTAGAGGTACTTCCCATCTTTAGAGAGACGAATAGCAGCAGTACCATTAAAGCCTTCATAACCGTCTGGTAGAGTTGAAATGACCTGCATGCGTTCAAATTCGCCAACACCATCGTAGATTAAAACTTCGATAGTGCTATTGAGTTCACAAATGAGATAAGCGATTTTATAGTGGTTATGGAAAACGATATGACGAGAACCAGCTCCAGGAATACTATTGTAGGTATAGAGCTTAGATAATTTCCCTTCTTGATCAAGGTCATAAGTGATGACTTGGTCAGTTCCCAAGTCGCAGGTCACTAGATAGTGGTCAGGTGTTAAGTCTGTAAAGTGAACATGGGGTGAAGCTTGATTCTCATGTGGACCTTGGCCACTGTGTTGATCCACATCACTAAGTAGAAGACTACCATCTCCCTGACGTTTATAAACAAGAACCTGTCCCTTGTGGTAGTTGGCTGCGTAAACCAAATCACGCTTTTCATCAACAGAAACATAACAGTGGGGAGCTCCTTCTTCAACGACATGATTTAATAAGGTTCCGTCAGTTTGATAGGCTGCAATGCCCCCCTTGTCATCCTGACTACCAACGGTGTATAGATGTTGCTTCTGGTCAAAAGCAAGATAGGTTGGACTTGGTTCAGGAGCAAAAAGTTCTAAATTAGCAAGCTGCCCAGTTTCTGTATCAAAGTCTGCCTTGTAAATCCCTTGGGAAGTACGACGTGTATAAGTTCCAAAATAAACAGTTTCTTTCATGACTATACCTCTTTATAAAGATAAGACTATTATATCACAAAAACTGTAGTTGGAGGAACTCTATAACACATAGATGTGTATAATAAAATATCAAATTTAGCTTGATTTCCTTTTGAAAAGTGCTATAATAATCCTATACAAATTGCAAAGGAGTTTTTTTATGAAAAAACGTGTTTTCTTAGCAGCTGGAGTTGCTGTACTCTCAGCAGCTGTTCTAGCAGCTTGTTCATCTGGTAATGGGAATAAAGAAGCAACTAAACCAGTTACTTATGCCTATGTATTTTCATCAGATCCTGCGAGTCTGGATTATACAGTTGCTGGGCAAAAGTCTACAAAACAGATTACTGGTAATGTCATTGATGGACTACTGGAAAATGATCAATACGGGAATCTAGTACCATCAGTTGCAGAAGATTGGACGGTTTCCAAAGATGGTTTGACCTATACCTATAAAATTCGTAAGGGTATCAAGTGGTATACCAATGAAGGCGAAGAATATGGGGAAGTTAAGGCTCAGGATTTTGTGACTGGTCTAAAACACGCAGCTGACAAGAAATCAGAAGGACTTTATCTTGTACAGGATTCTATTAAAGGATTAGATGACTATGTAAATGGGAAAACAACGGATTTTTCTACTGTTGGTGTAAAAGCAACAGACGATTATACTGTAGTCTATACTTTAAACCATCCAGAATCTTTCTGGAATTCGAAGACAACAATGGGAGTTCTTGCTCCTGTTAGCGAAGACTTTTTAGCTTCTAAAGGAGATGACTTTGGTAAGGCGACTGATGTAACAAGCATTCTATACAATGGGGCTTATCTTCTCACAGGTCTTACATCTAAATCTTCTATTGAAATGACCAAAAACCAAAACTATTGGGATAAACAAAATGTCTTTATTGATGATATTAAGTTGTCTTACTTTGATGGTCAGGATGCAGACTCTCTTGGACGTGGTTTTGATGAAGGAAATTATCCTGCAGCACCTCTCTTTAAAAACTCTGCTAACTATGAACGGCTAAAAGAAAAATACAAAGATAACATTATTTATAGTCAACAACAAGGAACTACTTTCTATATTTCGACTAATATTGACCGTGTTGCCTACAATCACACCTCTAAAACAAGTGATGCAGAAAAAACATCTACTAAGAAGGCCTTGCTGAACAAAGATTTCCGTCAATCCTTGGCTTTTGCTACAGATCGTAAAGCAGGAATCTCTCAAGTATTTGGGGACGAAGTAGCACCGCGTAAATTACGTACAAGTTTAACACCTCCAACATTTGTACAAGTAGGAGAGCAGTCATTTGGGCAAGTAGCTAAGGCAGAATTGGATAAATTAGATGGTGTATGGAAAGATGTCAGTCTTGATGATGCCCAGGATTCACTTCATAATGTAGATAAGGCTAAAGCTAAATTGGAAGCTGCCAAGAAAACTCTTCAAGCTGATGGAGTACAGTTCCCTATTCATTTAGATATTCCAGTATCTTCTACTCGTCCACAGTTTGTGCGTCAATATCAATCTTATAAACAATCTATCGAGGAAGCTCTTGGATCAGATAATGTTATAGTTGATATTCAACAAGTTTCTGATGATGAATTGGCAAGTATGACGGTTCTAGCTACTTCTAATACCAATACTGACTGGGATATTAATGCAAATAGTGGATGGGGGCCTGATTACGCAGATCCATCAACTTATCTAGATATATTTGATCCAACATCTGGACCAAATCTTCTTGGTTCCCTAGGTGTAGTACCAGGTAAAGACAGTTCAGCAATCAAAGCGGTTGGGTTAGATAAGTTTAAAGAGTTAATCACGGATGCTAATAGTGAGAAAACAGATCTTGAAAAACGATATTCTAAATATGCCAAAGCTCAAGCTTGGTTAACAGACAGTGCCTTGGTTATTCCTGCACAGTCAGACGGTGCCCAAATGCTCGTAACGAAGAAAGTTCTAGGTACTGGTGCAGATGGCTGGGTAGGTGATAAGACTGGTGAACTTAGCTATAAATACCTTAAAATCCAAGATAAGATTGTCACTACTAAAGAAATGGATGAGTTCCGCAAGAAATTTGCTGAAGAAAAAGCCAAATCAAACGCAGATTATCAGAAGAACTTAGAACGTCATATTCAAGACTAATCGAATCTCCTCTTTTGAGGGGATTTTTTATGTCTCTGTCTCCATGTAAGCACTTTAAAAAAGAGTTATTTTGATTTAAAAATGGTATAATGGGAGAACAATAGAAAGGAAGTATTTATGGAACAAAAAGAGAAACATTTTAGCCTATCTTGGTTTTTCAAGTGGTTTTTGGATAACAAGGCAATTACGGTATTTTTGGTCACCTTATTATTGGGACTGAATCTTTTTATTTTAAGTAAGATTAGTTTTCTATTTTCACCTGTTTTAGACTTTTTAGCAGTTGTGATGTTACCAGTCATTCTGTCTGGCCTGCTATATTATTTATTAAATCCTATTGTTGATTGGATGGAAAAACACAAAGTTAATCGTGTCATCGCAATCAGTATTGTCTTTGTGATTATCGCCATCTTTATCATTTGGGGATTGGCAGTCGCTATTCCAAATCTGCAGCGTCAGGTCTTAACATTTGCAAGAAATGTCCCAATCTACCTTGAAGATGCAGACAGAGTTATTAATGATTTGGTAACCAAGCGTTTGCCAGATGATTTCAGACCTCAATTAGAGCAAGTTTTAACAAACTTCTCTAGTCAGGCTACAGTTTGGGCAAGTAAGGTTTCATCTCAGGCAGTCAACTGGGTGAGTGCCTTTATTAGCGGGGCTTCTCAAGTAATTGTTGCCTTGATTATCGTTCCTTTCATGCTCTTTTATCTCTTGCGTGATGGGAAAGGCTTGCGTAACTATTTGACTCAATTCATGCCGATGAAATTGAAGGAGCCTGTAGGACAGGTTCTGTCAGATGTGAATCAACAGTTGTCCAACTATGTTCGAGGGCAAGTAACAGTGGCTATTATTGTAGCAGTAATGTTTATCATCTTTTTCAAGATTATCGGTCTACGCTATGCGGTTACGCTGGGTGTTACTGCTGGTATTTTAAATCTGGTTCCTTATCTTGGTAGCTTTCTAGCCATGCTTCCTGCTCTAGTATTGGGCTTGATTGCTGGGCCAGTCATGCTTTTGAAAGTAGTGATTGTCTTTATCGTAGAACAAACTATTGAAGGCCGTTTTGTCTCTCCATTGATTTTGGGAAGTCAATTAAACATCCATCCCATTAATGTTCTCTTTGTTTTGTTAACTTCAGGATCCATGTTTGGTATTTGGGGAGTCTTACTCGGTATTCCAGTTTATGCCTCTGCTAAGGTTGTCATTTCAGCGATTTTTGAATGGTATAAGGTAGTTAGTGGCCTATATGAACTAGAGGGAGAGGAAGTCAAGAGTGAACAATAGTCAACAGATGTTACAGGCTTTGGAAGAGCAAGATTTAATCAAGGCTGAGCGTTATTTCGTCAAAGCTTTAGAAAATGATTCAAGTGACCTTCTGTATGAGTTAGCTACTTATCTTGAAGGGATTGGTTTTTATCCTCAGGCCAAGGAAATTTATCTGAAAATTGTAGAGGATTTTCCAGAGGTTCATCTTAATCTAGCAGCCATTGCTAGCGAGGATGGTCAAATCGAAGAAGCTTTTGCTTACCTAGAGGAAATCCAAGCTGACAGTGACTGGTATGTTTCTGCTTTGGCTCTGAAAGCAGACCTTTACCAGATGGAAGGTTTGACAGATGTGGCGCGTGAAAAACTGCTGGAGGCTTTGACCTACTCAGAAGATCCTCTCTTGATATTGGGATTAGCAGAGTTGGATAGTGAGTTGGAAAATTACCAAGAGGCTATTCAAGGCTATGCCCAGTTAGATAATCGTACTATTTATGAGCAAACAGGCATTTCTACCTATCAACGAATTGGCTTTGCCTATGCCCAGTTGGGTAAATTTGAAACGGCCACAGAGTTTTTAGAAAAAGCCCTAGAGTTAGAATACGATGACCTAACGGCTTTTGAGTTGGCCAGTCTTTACTTTGATCAAGAAGAATACCAAAAAGCTGTCCTCTACTTTAAGCAGATAGATACCATTTCTCCTGACTTTGAAGGCTATGAGTATGGCTATAGTCAGGCTTTGCATAAGGAGCATCAAGTTCAAGAAGCCCTGCGTATCGCTCAGCAAGGTTTGGAGAAAAATCCCTTTGAAACTCGCCTTTTGCTGGCTGCTTCACAATTCTCCTATGAACTTCATGATGCTAGTGGTGCAGAAGATTATCTCCTTACTGCAAAAGAAGACGCTGAGGATACAGAAGAAATCTTGCTTCGTTTGGCTACTATTTATCTGGAGCAGGAGCGTTATGAGGATATTCTAGACTTGCAAAGCGAGGAGCCAGAAAATCTCTTGACCAAGTGGATGATTGCTCGCTCTTATCAAGAAATGGACGATTTGGATACCGCCTATGAGCATTACCAAGAGTTGGCAGGAGATTTGAAGGACAATCCAGAATTTCTGGAACACTATATCTATCTCTTGCATGAATTGGGCTACTTTGAGGAAGCAAAAGTCAATGCCCAAGCTTACTTAAAACTGGTTCCAGATGATGTACAAATGCAAGAATTGTATGAAAGACTTTAGGAATAAAATGATTTAAAGCTATATCTTATCAATTTTGAAAGATATAGTTTTTATTTTTGTTAACAATGTAATTTTTTTTATAAAAATAGTTGTAATTTAGTTTATGTATGCTATAATAGGGACAATTATTTTAAGGAGGTGTCAGTATGTCTTATTTATTTGAGATATTACCGAGTTTATTGAGCGGTGCAAGCATGACTTTACAGGTTTTTGCACTGGTCTTGATTTTTTCTATTCCCTTGGGCGTTTTGATTGCCTTTGCCTTGCAAGTCCATTGGAAGCCCCTCCATCATCTGATTAACATTTATATTTGGATTATGCGGGGGACACCCTTGCTCTTGCAATTGATCTTTATCTATTATGTGCTACCAAGCATTGGGATCCGTTTGGATCGCCTTCCTGCGGCCATTATTGCCTTTGTTCTCAATTATGCTGCTTACTTTGCTGAAATCTTCCGTGGCGGGATTGATACCATCCCTAAAGGTCAATATGAGGCTGCTAAGGTCTTGAAGTTTAGTCCTTTTGACACAGTGCGCTATATTATCTTGCCTCAGGTGACCAAGATTGTTCTCCCTAGTGTATTTAATGAGGTTATGAGTTTGGTCAAGGATACGTCTCTAGTCTACGCTCTAGGAATTTCAGACCTTATCTTAGCAAGCCGAACAGCTGCCAACCGTGATGCCAGCCTTGTTCCCATGTTCTTGGCAGGAGCCATTTACTTGATTTTGATTGGGATTGTGACAATCATTTCCAAAAAAGTTGAGAAGAAGTACAGTTATTATAGATAGGAGGTTGACATGTTAGAATTACGAAATATCAATAAGAAATTCGGAGACAAACGAATCCTGTCTGATTTCAGTCTAAGTATTCCTGAAAAGCAAATCCTAGCTATCGTTGGGCCTTCTGGTGGAGGTAAGACGACTCTCTTACGCATGCTTGCAGGTCTTGAAACCATTGATTCAGGTCAAATCTTTTATAATGGAGAACCCTTAGAATTGGATGAATTGGAGAAGCGAAATCTACTGGGATTTGTATTCCAAGATTTTCAACTTTTTCCTCATTTGTCAGTTTTAGACAATTTGACCTTATCGCCTGTGAAAACAATGGGAATGAAGCAGGAAGAGGCAGAGAAGAAGGCGCGTGGACTCTTGGAACAGTTAGGATTAGCAGGGCACGCAGATGCTTATCCATTCTCACTATCAGGTGGGCAAAAACAGCGAGTGGCTTTGGCACGTGCTATGATGATTGATCCAGAAATCATTGGTTACGATGAACCAACTTCTGCACTGGATCCAGAATTACGCTTGGAAGTGGAAAAACTAATCTTGCAAAATAGAGAACTAGGCATGACCCAGATTGTGGTTACCCATGATTTACAGTTTGCGGAAAATATTGCAGATGTATTATTAAAAGTAGAACCTAAATAGGAGGAAAAAGTGATGAAAAAATTGATGCTTATATTAGTCAGTCTAATGACTGCTTTGTTCTTAGTAGCTTGTGGGAAAAATGTTAGTGAAACTAGTGGAGATAATTGGTCTAAGTACAAGTCTAACAAGTCTATTACTATTGGATTTGATAGTACTTTTGTTCCAATGGGATTTGCTCAGAAAGATGGTTCCTATGCAGGATTTGATATTGATTTAGCTACAGCTGTTTTTGAAAAATATGGAATTACGGTAAATTGGCAACCGATTGATTGGGATTTGAAAGAAGCTGAATTGACAAAAGGAACGATTGATCTGATTTGGAATGGCTATTCCGCTACAGACGAACGCCGTGAAAAGGTAGCATTCAGTAACTCATATATGAAGAATGAGCAGGTATTGGTGACTAAGAAATCTTCAGGTATCACGACTGCAAAGGATATGGCTGGAAAGACATTAGGAGCTCAAGCTGGTTCATCTGGTTATGAGGACTTTGAAGCAAATCCAGCGATTTTGAAGGATATTGTTGCTAATAATAAAGCGAATCAATACCAAACCTTTAATGAAGCCTTGATTGATTTGAAAAACGATCGAATTGATGGTCTATTAATTGATCGTGTCTATGCAAACTATTATTTAGAAGCAGAAGGCGTTTTAAACGATTATAATGTCTTTACAGTTGGACTAGAAACAGAAGATTTTGCGGTTGGAGCACGTAAGGAAGATACAACTCTGGTTAAAAAGATAAATGAAGGATTTTCTAATCTTTATAAGGATGGTAAGTTCCAAGAAATTAGCAAAAAATGGTTTGGTGATGATGTAGCAACCAAAGAAGTGAAGGAAGAAAAATAAAATATATAAAAAAGTCTAGTTTTACCATTTTAAACTAGGCTTTTTTTATAAAAAACATTAACAATATAGACATTATTTATATTTTAAATATATTATGATTAACAATCTGATAAAATTAATATATTATCTTCTGAAAAACCGAAATACTTGATTTATAAAGGATTAAAGGGTATAATCTTAATGAGAACCTTTAAATATACAAATATATTTGAGGGGGGCTTGTTGTTTTTAGCCTTCATATATATATTAACTGACATTTGTCAGAAAAAGGAGTAAGGTAATGTTTAAACCTAAAGGACGGCATGTTTGTCAATCGCAAGTGGAGAAATTCACACGTTACAGTATCCGTAAGGTAAGTTTTGGTGCGGCTAGTGTGGCTGTAGCTACTGGGTTATTTTTCCTTGGTGGAGGAAGTGTTCAAGCAGCTGAACAAGCAACTAATTCAGAAACTAGAGAAGTTCAAAATGCTCAAAGTGTCAATGATAAGTCCTCGGAATCTAGGGAAGTTGCTGGACAAGCATCAGTTACTGCTAAAGAGCCCGATGGACAACAAACTAGTTCTGCTAAAGAGTCTGCGACTAACACACAAGCAAGTCCAGTTGAAACCCCAAATGTAGTGACGGAAAAAGTTGCTATTAATACCGCATCATTAGAAGATTTAGTTGCTAAAGTTGAAGGTAGATTGAGTCAATTAACTGAAGGCAAGAAAACAAAATCAGTCATTGATGATGCTAAAAACTTGGTTAATAAAGCAAAAGAGCTTTTAAA
The DNA here is from genome assembly GCF_963516515.1 of uncultured Streptococcus sp. Classification (GTDB taxonomy): domain Bacteria; phylum Bacillota; class Bacilli; order Lactobacillales; family Streptococcaceae; genus Streptococcus. Next base: position 67,072 of record NZ_CAUQCJ010000003.1, read on the forward strand.
TGATGATACAAAAACACAGGCAAAAGTTAATGCATTGGCTAAACAACTTTCAAGTAGTCTTGTCATTTTAAACAGTATCAAATCAGAAACAACAGAAGAAAAAGTAAACAAAAACCAAGATCCTAGAAATGGACAAGCTATCCCAGGTATTGGAGAAAGTGGATTTAGAGATACAGGTACGGTTGCAGATGGTACTGAAAATCCTGTTGTTGTAAATACAAATGATATTACACAAAAAGCTTCTGAATTAGAGGCGGAAATCGCAAAGGTTGAATCTTTAATCTCTGCTGAAAATGCTAAAGGAGAAGGGAAAACAGATAAAGAGTTCGTAGGAATACTAACACAGGTAAAAGAGTCTGCACAAGCTGTTAAGAATAAAGGGAACAACATACCAACAACAGAAAAAGAAAAGCATGCACTTTTACAAGAGTTAAAAGATAAAGTAGATTTATTGAAACTATACCAAGCTAAAAAATTAGATTGGGGAGCACCTGCGAATAATCACTTAGCAAATTATGGGAATAATCCATCTGATGCAGTAATTAGTAATTTAAATGATACTTTTGGAACACCTGACTTTTCAAATGCTACATCACATACAAAACGTGCAGAAAATCAAGGTACGGGTATAAGGAACTCTATTAATTTGGGTTCAGCAACTTATCATTGGAAACAAAAAGAAATAACGGTTGATGAAGCCAAAGCAGGAGCTTTGGGTGGCTGGAAGATTGTTGATAAAGAAGGTGCAAACACCGTAAATATTGTTAAACCAGAAGCACCTACTGATATAGAATATAAAGAAGGCCAATCAGCAACCACATATGCACCAAAACCAGCAAAAGTTTATGATAATAACGGTCATGTTACTGCTACTGGTGGTCAAGGTAGAGCAAACGCTGGTGGTGGAGTACTAAGATATATGATTAGTACTGATCGTTTGGGAAATGGAAGTATAGGAAAAGTTAATAAAGATTATTATGTAGAATTAAAAAAACAAGGAACAACTATCTATAAAGATTTCGACGTAAACCCTAACTCTCATTTGTATGCTAATCTTGTCTTTTCTAGTGCGTATGGAGAAATGGGTCTTTCATCTGAAGGTGAAAAAATAAAAATGAGAATAGTGGATGCCTATACTGGCCAACCGCTATCAGAATTAACTAGAAAAGATGGAAAAGCTTCAGATACAGAATTTATTGGAAAACCTGGATCAGATTCGGATGGTTTTGCTGCATTATGGCGTGTAGTAAAAGTGCCTGAAGGGACGACTAAGGTACGTGTATTTGTAGAAGCAGGAGATCAGCCAACAACTTCTAGATACTTGAATGGTCATAAGGTTGAAGATGGATATATAGTTGCAGGACTAGGATTAACTCCAGGACCAGCACTGACTTTAACGACTACAGTTGTTTCAGGTAAAGATAAAGAAGCATATGGTTATACAGAGGATTCTATTTATAAAAATGCTCAAAAAGGAACGTTTAATGTAACGCTAAGTAATCATGGTGGAGTAGGAGTAGTATATCAGACTCAGTATGAAGTTACGTTGAAAGTTCCTAAAGGTGTTAAGTTAGGTACATTACAAGGAACAGACTTAAATGAAGTAAATGGTAAAAATTTATTTGCTCCAAGTTATACTTATGGCTTTAAATATAACAAAGATACACGAGAACTTACTTTTAAAATTGATTTATCAAAACGAAATATTAATCCAACAAGTGGTAGCTCCAACACTGTTACGATCCCGTTTGAAGTAACGCCTGATTTTGTCGGAGAAGCAACTTTTGAAGTAGTAGGGAAAAATGGATTTGGAGGAAAAGATAAATTAGGAAATATGATCTTACCGTTTGGAATAGCTGGTGCGGATAGATATAATATTCCAGTGAATGTAAATGCTAATAGTTTAGAAACTTCCGATAATCCTGACTATAAATATAATCGTAGTATTTATATTGATTCTATGGCAGGAAATAGCACTATAACTGTACCAGTTGGAACAACTTTTGAAAAAGCAAAAGAGGCAGCAACAGTAAGTGCTGAAGAATTACTAAATTCAGAAGCTTATAGACAAAAATTAGCAACATTAAAAGCTACTGCTGCTCTAAATTTAAGTGAAACAAGTTTAATTGCAATGGTACAAGGTTATTCTACAGCTGCTGTAAAAGAAAATAGTGGCACTCTAAAAGTACCAGTTATTCACACTATTGGAAGTAAGAATTTTAATAATCAAATAGACATTAATGTGAATGTAGTGGCATCTACTAAGCAACAGAAAGTTGTTTTTGAAGGAGATACAATCCAAAATGATGATATTAAGGGGAAAATAACTCCTGCTACAATTCCTGGATATACAGCTACAACAAATAATGTTCAAAATATGCCTACAACAACTGGTAAAGCTGGACAAATCATTAATGTTGAAACAACAGTATCTTATACGAAGGGAAATGTTGTACTTCCTGAAACAGTAACAGTTCCTGTGTTGGTCTTACCAAAAGCAACAGGTAATGTAGAAGTAATTAAAGGTGCAACTGTTGATAAAGTAAAAGAAGTAGCGAAAGCAAAAGCGACAGAAGTAGCAACATCAGCTGACTTCAAAGCTAAATTACCAGAAGGTTCTAAAGATGTAGTGGTTGGTGAGATTACAGAAGAAGTTTTAGCAACAATGACTGCAGAAAAAGGAACGAACAAAGGAATCGTTAAAGTTCCAGTAACTTATTCAGTAGATGGAACAACTTATACAAAAGATGCAGAAATTACTGTAAATGTCTTAGGTTCAGAACCAAAAACAGTCTACACTGTAGAAGGAACAAAACCAGATGCAGAGAAAGTTAAGAATGCAGTAACACCAGGTACTGGAGGAACTGTAGGAACACCAACAGAAACTGATTTACCAGAAACAACAGGGAAAGTTGGAGCTAAAGATGTAACTGCAACTACAACAGTAACGTATCCAAGTGGAACAGAAACTGTAAACGTTCCAGTAGAAGTATTGCCAAAAGCAACACCAGAAAAAGTAATCACATTAAAAGATACAACTAGTGAAAACTTAACAACAGCGGTGAAAGAAAAAGCACAAGCTGCACTAGGTAAACTAGTATTACCATCAGGAGTTACAGCAGAATTAGTTCCAAATCAAAATTATACTGTTCCAGCAACAACTTCTAATGGCGATAAAGATAATGTACCAGTAAAAGTACAATACAAAGACGCAACAGGTACAGTAGTAGCAGAAGATACTATTTCAGTCCCAGTAACAGTCGTAAGCTCAACACCAAGTAAAATCGTCGTGTTTGAAGGCGAAACACCAACAGCTGAACAAGCCAAAGAAGCCGTAACACCAGGAACAGATGGAACAAAAGGTGAACCAACAACATTACCAGAAACAGCAGGTAAGGCAGGAGCAACAGACGTTAAAGTAGACGTACCAGTAACATATGACAATGGTAAGTTAACAGAAACAGTAAGCGTTCCATTAACAGTTTTACCAAAAGCAACTGGCGAAGCAGATGTACCAAAAGGTTCAACAGTAGATAAAGTAAAAGAAGTTGCTAAAGCAAAAGCGTCAGCATTAGTTGAAGCAGCAGACTTCAAAGGAAAATTACCAACAGGAGCAACAGTAACAGTCGGTGATATAACAGAAGCTGTTGCAGAAACTCTAACAAATGAAAAAGGTACAAACAAGGGTGTTGTAAATGTTCCAGCAACATATACAGTAGATGGAAAAACATACAATACAACAGTACCAGTAACGATTAATGTATTAGGTTCAGAACCGAAAACAGTATACACTGTAGAAGGAACAAAACCAGATGCTGAGAAAGTTAAGAATGCAGTAACACCAGGTACTGGAGGAACAGTGAACGCTCCATCAGAAGCAGGATTACCAGAAACAACAGGTAAAGTAGGAGCAAAAGATGTAACTGTACCAACAACAGTAACATATCCAACAGGAGATGAAACTGTAAATGTACCAGTTGAAGTATTACCAAAAGCAACACCAGAAAAAGTAACAACATTAAAAGATACAACTAGTGACAACCTAACAACAACTGTAAAAGAAAAAGCACAAGCTGCACTAGGTAAACTAACATTACCATCAGGAGTTACAGTAGAATTAGATCCAAATCAAACATATACTGTTCCAGCAACAGATTCTAATGGTGATAAAGATAATGTACCAGTAAAAGTACAATATAAAGACAACACAGGTACAGTAGTAGCAGAAGATACAATTAATGTACCAGTAACAGTCGTAAGTTCAACACCAAGTAAAATCGTCGTATTCGAAGGTGAAACACCAACCGCTGAACAAGCGAAAGCAGCTGTAACACCAGGAACAGATGGTACAAAAGGTGAACCAACAACATTACCAGAAACAGCAGGTAAAGCAGGAGCCACAGACGTTAAAGTTGACGTACCAGTAACATATGACAATGGAAAATTAACAGAAACAGTAAGTGTTCCAGTAACAGTTTTACCAAAACCAGAAGCTGATGAAATTCTTGTTCCTAAAAATGGCGATAAAGATAAAGCAAAAGAAAAAGTGCTTGCTCAAGCTGAAAAAGCGATTGCTGATGGAACATTTACAGGTAAACTACCACAAGGTGCTAGAGTTGAGATTGATAAAACAGCTCCAGTAACAGTTCCTGACTTAACAGATGATACTGAAGTGGATGTAACTGTTAAATATACTGTAGATGGTCAAGAAAAAACAACAACTGTTAAAGTCCCAGTTACAGTAGTTGAAGGTGTAGCACAAATTGTCCCAGTGGATGAAAACAACAAACAACCAGATCCAGAGAAGAGCATCGATAAAACAGATTATCCAGAAGGATCTACATTTAGATATAAGACTCCAGATGGACAAACATCTCCAATCTATGTAACAACAACTGGAGATAAGAATGTGGTTGTTGAAGTACTTGATCCACAAGGAAACACAATTGTTGAAGTTCCAGCAACTGTACGTGTTGTAGGTAGCACACCACAATTTGTAGTAGCAGATCCAGCTAAGAAACAACCAGAAGCGAAAAACAGTGTTACTCCAGGAGACTATCCAGAAGGAACAACATTTGAGTACAAGACACCAGTAGATACAACAACTGCAGGAGAAAAAGATGTAACTGTTGTAGCTAAGCTAAATGGTCAACCAATTGCAGAAGTTCCTGCAAAAGTAGTGGTTGTAGATCCTAAGACACAATACGTAGTAGCAGATCCAAGCAAGCCACAACCAGATGCATCTAAGAGCATTGATCCAGAACAATATCCAGATGGAACAACATTTGAATACAAGACTCCAGTAGATACGACTACACCAGGAGAAAAAGATGTAGTTGTCGTTGCGAAAGATGGCGAAGATAAACTTGTTGAAGTACCAACAAAAGTGAAGGTTGTACAAGGAAATCTACAAATCGTTCCAGTGGATGAAGGTAAGAAACAACCATCACCTGAAGATAGTATTGATTCAAATGATTACCCAGAAGATGCAACATTTGAGTACAAAGAAGAGGTAGATACATCTACACCAGGTGATAAGAAAGTTACTGTTGTTGTGAAACAAGGAGATAAGGTACTTGTTGAAGTGCCATCTACAGTACGTGTAGTAGGTAGCACACCTCAATTTGTGGTAGCAGATCCAACTAAGAAACAACCAGAGGCAAAAGACAGTGTCATTCCAGGAGAATATCCAGACGGCACAACATTTGAGTACAAGACACCAGTAGATACAATAACTGCAGGAGAAAAAGATGTGACAGTTGTAGCTAAGCTAAATGGTCAACCAATTGCAGAAGTTCCTGCAAAAGTAGTTGTTGTAGAACCTAAGACACAATACGTAGTAGCAGATCCAAGCAAACCACAACCAGATGCATCTAAGAGTATTGATCCAGAACAATATCCAGATGGAACAACATTTGAATACAAGACTCCAGTAGATACGACTACACCAGGAGAAAAAGATGTAGTTGTCGTTGCGAAAGATGGCGAAGATAAACTTGTTGAAGTACCAACAAAAGTGAAGGTTGTACAAGGAAATCTACAAATCGTTCCAGTGGATGAAGGTAAGAAACAACCATCACCTGAAGATAGTATTGATTCAAATGATTACCCAGAAGATGCAACATTTGAGTACAAAGAAGAGGTAGATACATCTACACCAGGTGATAAGAAAGTTACTGTTGTTGTGAAACAAGGGGATAAGGTATTAGTTGAAGTACCGTCTACAGTACGTGTAGTGGAAAGTTATCCTAAATATGTCCCAGTAGATCCAACTAAGAAACAACCAGATCCGAAAGAGAACATTAATCCGAATGATTTCCCAACTGGAACAACATTTGAATATAAAGATAACACTCCAGTAGATACAACAACACCAGGAGAAAAAGATGTAACAGTTGTAGCGAAGTTAAATGGACTACCAATTACAGAAATTCCAGCTAAAATTGTTGTCGTAGAATCTAAGACACAATATGTCCCAGTCAATGCTGAAAGTGATAAGAAACCAAAACCACAAGGTAGCATTACACCAGATGATTATCCAGAAGGAACAACATTTGAGTACAAGACACCAGAAGGACAAACAACTCCATATGATGGATCAACACCAGGTGAAAAAGACGTTACTGTAGTCGTGAAAGATTCAGATGGAGATACAATTGTAGAAGTACCTGCGAAGATTAAAGTCGTTCAAGGCAAAGAACAATTAACTCCAGTAAATGCTGAAGATAAAGATAAACCTAAAGCTGAAGATAGTATCACACCAAGTGACTATCCAGAAGGTTCAACATTCGAATACAAAGTTCCAGAAGGACAAACAACTCCATATGATGGAACAACTCCAGGGGATAAACCAGTTACAGTAGTTGTAAAAGATAAAGATGGAAAAGTGTTAGTTGAAGTTCCAGCTACTATTAAAGTAGTTGAAACAAAACCAACACCGATTGAAACACCAGTAACCACAACACCGTTAACCCCAGAGGATTACACAAAAGGAATTAAGATTCCAGAAGGTGGTAAAGTAACGAATGTTGCAAACATTCCAGACTTAACAACGCCAGGTAAGAAAGATCCAGTTAAGGTAACGATTGAATTGCCAAATGGCAAAGTGATTACAGTGGACGTTCCAGTAACTGTTACTCCAGTTAAGGAAATTGAAACACCAGTAACCACAACACCGTTAACCCCAGAGGATTACACAAAAGGAATTAAGATTCCAGAAGGTGGTAAAGTAACGAATGTTGCAAACATTCCAGACTTAACAACGCCAGGTAAGAAAGATCCAGTTAAGGTAACAGTAGAGTTGCCAAATGGCAAAGCTATTACAGTGGAAGTTCCTGTAACAGTAACACCTAAATCACAAAATGGTGGAGGAGTCATTTCTCAAAATGGCGATTCAACTGTTCAGATTGTAACGGAATATCTAGATGAAAACGGAAACCGTATTACTTCAGATAAAGAAGGAAAACACAATCCAATAGAGTTGGAAGGATATGAATATAGTCATTCAACAACTGATTTTAAAGGAAATACCCTACATCACTATAAGAAAGTTACAAATTCAATCAATCAAGAGCAACCAAGTGCTCCAGAGACTCCTACAAGTCCAGAAAAACCAGTAGCTACTCCAGTTCAGACAAGTTCTACAGATTCTAAACAAGTAGCTGAAACAACCGTATCCAATGATAAGAAGGAATTACCAAATACTGGTACAGAAGATAAGGCTGGTCTAGCTAGTCTTGGACTTCTTGGAATGTTGGGTGCATTCGGACTTGTAGCTCGTAAGAAAAAAGAAGACTAAGAAAGAAACTTCTTTTCTGAAGTCTGATAGAAAAATAGACTGAGGTGAAAACTTCAGTCTATTTCTTTTTACTGTAAAAAAACCTCTGGCAAGTACCAGAGGATAAGAGCTTATTTCATTGTTGGGAAGAGTAATACATCACGGATAGTAGTTGTATCAGTGAGGAGCATGCAGAGACGGTCGATACCGATTCCCAAACCACCTGTTGGAGGCATACCGTATTCAAGGGCCTCGATGTAGTCGTAGTCGATGCCTGTCGCTTCATCGTCACCAAGTTCTTTAGCTTTAGCTTGGGCTTCAAAACGGCTAAGTTGGTCGATTGGATCGTTGAACTCAGTAAAGGCATTACCGTACTCCTTAGTCATGATGAAGAGCTCGAAACGGTCAGTAAAGCGTTCGTCTTCAGGATTTTTCTTAGCGAGTGGAGATACAGCTACTGGATGTCCATAGACAAAGGTTGGTTGGATCAAGGTTTCTTCAACAAACTCTTCAAAGAAGGCATTGATGATGTGGCCAACCTCAGTGTAGTGTTTCTCAACTGGAACTTTCTTCTCAGCAGCGATAGCTTTGGCTTCCTCGAAAGTCATGTCTTGCCAGAAATCGACACCAGTAATTTCCTTGATAGCATCCACCATGTGAACACGTTTAAATGGTTCGTTGATTTTGATTTCAGTACCTTGATAGTTAACCGGGCCATCACCTTTGACTGATTTAGCAGCGTGTTGGATAATACCCTCAGTCAAGTCCATAATGTCTTGGAAATCTGCATAAGCTTGGTAGACTTCGATAGAAGTAAACTCAGGGTTATGAGTAGCATCCATTCCTTCGTTACGGAAGATACGGCCAATCTCATAGACACGTTCCATACCACCAACGATAAGGCGTTTTAAGTGAAGCTCAGTCGCGATACGAAGCACCATATCAATGTTTTGGGCATTGTGGTGGGTGATAAATGGACGGGCAGCAGCACCACCAGCTTCGTTGTGAAGAACAGGTGTTTCCACTTCAAGGAAACCTTTTTGGTCAAGGTAACGACGGATTTCAGAAATGATTTTTGAACGAGTGACAAAGCGTTCAAAGCTTTCACGGTTAGAAATCAAGTCAAGGTAACGTTTACGGTAAATGGTTTCAACGTCCGTCAAACCGTGGAATTTTTCTGGAAGTGGACGAAGGGCCTTAGACAAGTGTGTAATGTGAGTCGCCTTGATAGAGAGTTCTCCCATATCTGTACGCATTACTTGGCCTTCGACACCAAGGAAGTCACCAAGGTCTGCTTTTTTGAAGATTTCGTAGTTTTCTTCACCGACAGCATCCTTACGAACGTAGATTTGGATTTGACCTTCGCGGTCTTGAAGGTGGGCAAAACCTACTTTACCTTTACCACGTTTGGTTACCAAGCGTCCTGCGATAGTAGCTGTTTCGTTTTTATCGTGTAATTGTTCTTTATCGAGGTCGGCATATTTATCTTTTAATTCTTGTGAATTTGCAGTGCGTTCAAACCGTTTTCCGAAAGGATCGATTCCTTGTTCACGGAGCGCAGCCATTTTTTCACGGCGAACGATCTGCTGGTCATTTAGTTCTTCCATATGTTCTGTTGACATGGGATCCTCCTAGTTTTACTCAAAATTGAATACGATGAGTCATTTTTTGCGATACTCCCATTTTATCATAAATAGCCAAGAAATTCACGGATAATCTTTAAAAACTAAAAAGAACTTGACACTAAAATTAAGTTCTGTTATTGATAAGAGGTATCATTCCACGTATCAAGAGTGAATGTTTCAAAATTATGGGTTTCTAGAATGGTTAGGCTGGCATTTGCTAGACCACCATCTTTACGAAGAAGAGGTTCTTTATAGCCTAGTAGAGTACGAAGACTGGCAGTAAGATTGGCGCCGTGGCCGACAATTAGAATACGCTCAGCTGGACTATCTTTGAGTGATTTGATAAATTGGATGGTCCGTTTTGTTGTGCTATAGAGGGATTCGGCTCCAAACATTTGAGTGTCAAATTTAGCAAGATTAGATCGGAAAGCTTTGATTTGTTGCGGGTAAATAGCTTCCAAGGTTGCAATTTTCAAACCTTCCAATTTCCCCAGCTGCCATTCACGGAGATTAGGAACACTTTCTAAAGGACAGGGCGTTTTGAGTTGACTTTGGATAATCTCGGCAGATTTGACCGCTCGAGGTAAATCACTTGAATAAATCTGATCAAAAGGAATTTCCTTGAGATATTGGCCAAGTTGTTTTAGGGTGTCAATGGATTCAGGAAGAAGAGGAGAATCTCCACTAGCACCTTGAAAACGACCTTCTTGGTTCCAGACTGTACGACCGTGGCGGACAAAGTAGAGTTTCATTACTTGCTGTCCTCCAAGATATCTGCAAAGTCAGCTTTTACAAAGCTAGCCAAGTCTTGTGGTGCGACGATAATGCTGTGCCCCACTTCCCCAGCAGAGACAATCATTTGATCCAAGTCTAGAGCAATCTTATCGATAAAAATGGGATAATTGTGTTTCTGACGAATACCGACAGGATTATTGGCTCCGTGAATGTAGCCAGTTGTTTTTTCCAAGTCCTTTTGTGGAATCATGCTCACTTTTTTATTGCCAGAAAATTTAGCTAATTTCTTTTCTGACAGGTGTTGAGTGATAGGGACAATTCCGATAATCGGTCCTGTTTTATCTCCCAAAAGAGCCAAGGTTTTGAAAATCTGATCTCGTTCATAACCTTGAGGCAGTTCTCCTTCAAGCGCATTGATTTGAATCCCCTGATGTGGGATACCTGCTTTAGACAGGATTTGTTCCACCAATGTTTTTTTGATTTTAACTTTTTTTGCCATTATTTATACTTATCCTCCAATTGGCTCATCCAAATACCAAGCCAGATTCCTAGTGCAAAGAAGAAGGCGATGATGACATAACCGACATGTGAAAGCCCCATGTATTGGATACTTTCAGCGTTTCCTGCATTTGGAATCAAGATTAAAAGAGTACTTGATAAGACGATTCCGATGATGAAATGATAGACGCGTGAGTGGTAGTTATTTAAGGCATAATCCATCAATTTTGAAAAAATAATGAGAGTTGCGCCTGCTCCAATTCCAATCGGGAAGAAGGTTCCCAAGAGGTCAAAGGTTTTAAAACCAGTCAACATAGGAGCATAGAGGCCCAAAATCAAAAGTAGATTTGATGGACTAAGGCCAGGAACCAATACGCCAAGAGCCAGTAGTGCACCTGCTAGGACGAAATTAAGAAAGCTGGGACTTAAGGTTCCAACGACAAAATTTAAGGCATAGAGACCTAGTCCAGAAATGATAAAGGTTGCCCAGAACCAAGCTAAATCAAACTTGTCTCGGTCAGATTCTCGAGTTGATTCTTTGAGAAGGCTAGGAACAGTACCAATGATGGCTCCCGCAAAGCTCCATAAGACAAAGACCTGATAATTTTCAAGCAGGTATTCAATCGGGTAGGAAAATAAGCCGATTCCCAGAAGCATACCGATGGCAACTGGAATAAAGTACAAAACATTTTCTTTAAAGTCTTTAAAGGGATGGGCCAGAAAGCCAATCATCCGTTCATAAATTCCTAAGATTGCTGCTAGAACCCCTCCAGAAATTCCCGGTAGGATAAATCCAAGAGCAATGACAATCCCTTTAATAATACGTGCTAACCATGAGAGCATATACTTCCTCCAACTATTTCAATTTCAAAAACTCCTTACTATATTGTATCACAATCTATAATAAAAAGAAAAAGCAAATGATAAACAAATGCTTTTAAGGTTTTAAAAAGAGTTTTCTAAAGGTTTCTTCTTTGTTTTTTAAGGAAGAGATGACGTTGATATCCAAATCGTGATCAAAGCCAGCAATTTTTCCTTTAGAAGTGTACTGGTGGATGTCGTAATCTAAGTCCGTATTAGGTTTGCTTTCGAAAAATCCAGTATTTGAACCGTATGAAGGAATCCAAACAGAGGTAAACTTGTCTGTATCAATACTGTGTTCTTCCATGAAGTAGACCCCAACGTAGATTCCAATGTTTTTAACACCTAGGGATTCTAGTTTTGCTCGGAAGGCTTCAACCCCCTCGTTCATATTGGACATGGTTTTGTCTTCCACGTCTAGCCAATAGTAACTTGGGCTGTAAGGCGAAGAGGCGTTATAGAATACTTCGGCAGCCTTTTCCATTTCTTGGACACTTTTTCCAGCTACAAAGGCATAAACACCAACTGGTACATTTCGTTTTTGAAATTCAGTGATATGGGTTTTAAAGGCCTTATCTACCCCATTAACAAAGGAGGCCTCGTTCTCTTTGGACGTTTGAGCACCACTATGGACGCGAACAATGGCTCCAGAAATGTTTTGGGAGAGAGTATCGTAATTGATTTCCTCAGGACGCTGCCAACCAGACACATCAATTACTGGTTTATTTATATTATGTAACGCTTGAGTCTCTACTTGCGCGATATTTGACTTTGTTTTTACAGGATGGTTCTCAAAACGAGGGCGATTCAGGATTAAAATGAAAATCATAATCCCAAAAAAACCAAATAAAATAAGCGGATTAATTTTCTTTCTCATATCTCATAATTTTACCTTAAAAATGAAAAAAAATCAAAAAAAAATACTCAAAAAATGGGTTAAGGAAAGGACTTTGGAGCATTTTTTCATTCAAGAGCGCGGAATGATTTGAAATATGGTATAATAAAAGGGAATTTCTAGAGAAAAGAGAAGATTATGTCAAATTATGCCATTATTTTAGCAGCGGGTAAAGGGACTCGCATGAAATCTGATTTGCCAAAAGTGTTGCATAAGGTTGCGGGTATTTCTATGTTGGAACATGTTTTCCGTAGTGTGGGAGCTATCCAGCCTGAAAAGACAGTAACAGTGGTAGGACACAAGGCGGAATTGGTTGAAGAGGTCTTGGCTGGACAGACAGAATTTGTGACTCAATCTGAACAGTTGGGGACTGGCCATGCAGTTATGATGACAAAGCCAATTTTGGAAGGTTTGTCAGGTCACACCTTGGTCATCGCAGGAGATACTCCTTTAATCACAGGTGAAAGCTTGAAAAACTTGATTGATTTCCACATCAATCATAAAAATGTGGCCACTATCTTGACTGCTGAAACAGATAATCCTTTTGGCTATGGACGAATTGTGCGTAATGACAATGCTGAAGTTCTTCGCATTGTGGAGCAGAAGGATGCTACAGATTTTGAAAAGCAAATCAAGGAAATCAACACTGGAACTTACGTTTTTGATAACGAGCGTTTGTTTGAAGCTTTGAAAAATATCAATACCAACAATGCTCAAGGCGAATATTACATTACAGATGTTATTGGCATTTTCCGTGAAGCTGGTGAAAAAGTTGGTGCTTATACTTTGAAAGATTTTGATGAAAGTCTTGGAGTAAATGACCGTGTGGCACTTGCGACTGCTGAGTCGATTATGCGTCGTCGCATCAATCATCAGCACATGGTCAATGGGGTCAGTTTTGTCAATCCAGAATCAGCTTATATCGATATTGATGTTGAGATTGCTCCTGAAGTTCAACTCGAAGCCAATGTTACCTTGAAAGGGCAAACGAAAATTGGTTCTGAGACTGTTTTGACAAACGGTACTTATGTAGTGGATAGCACTATCGGAGCAGGAGCTGTCATTACTAACTCTATGATTGAGGAAAGCAGTGTTGCAGACGGAGTGACTGTCGGACCTTACGCCCATATTCGTCCAGGTTCAAGTCTAGCTGCCCAAGTCCATATTGGTAACTTTGTTGAAGTGAAAGGCTCTTCAATCGGTGAGAATACCAAGGCTGGTCATTTGACCTATATCGGAAACTGTGAAGTGGGTAGCCATGTTAATTTTGGTGCAGGAACTATTACAGTCAACTATGACGGCAAAAATAAATACAAGACAGTCATCGGTAACAATGTCTTTGTTGGTTCAAATTCAACCATTATTGCGCCAGTAGAACTTGGTGATAATTCCCTCGTTGGTGCTGGTTCAACTATTACCAAAGACGTTCCAGCAGATGCGATTGCCATTGGACGCGGTCGTCAGGTCAATAAAGACGAATATGCAACACGCCTTCCTCATCATCCTAAGAATCAGTAGGAGCCTATCATGGAATTTGAAGAAAAAACGCTTAGCCGAAAAGAAATCTATCAAGGACCAATTTTTAAACTGGTTCAAGATCAGGTTGAATTACCAGAAGGTAAGGGAACTGCCCAACGTGATTTGATTTTCCACAATGGAGCTGTCTGTGTTTTAGCAGTAACCGATGAGCAAAAACTCATCTTGGTCAAGCAGTACCGAAAAGTCATTGAGGCTGTCTCTTACGAAATTCCAGCTGGAAAATTGGAAGTAGGAGAAAATGCAGACCCTGTAGCAGCAGCTCTGCGTGAATTAGAGGAAGAAACAGCCTACACAGGGAAATTAGAACTCTTGTACGATTTTTACTCAGCCATTGGCTTTTGTAATGAAAAGTTAAAACTATACCTAGCTAGCGATTTGACAAAGGTGGAAAATCCGCGTCCCCAGGATGAAGATGAAACCTTGGAAGTCCTTGAAGTGAGCTTAGAAGAAGCTAAGGAATTAATCAAATTAGGTCATATCTGTGATGCCAAGACAATTATGGCTGTTCAATACTGGGAATTGCAGAAAAAATAGAGGAGGTCAATATGGGTAAACCTTTATTAACGGATGAAATAATCGAAAGAGCTAATAGAGGAGAAAATATTTCAGGTCCCCCTTTGCTAGATGATGAAGAGACAAAAATTTTACCAACCTCTTCTTCCCGTTTTGGTTATGCCAATCCTAAGGAACATGGTTTTAGCCAGGAAACCTTGAAGATTCAGGTCGAACCGTCTATTCATAAAAGTCGTCGCATTGAAAATACTAAGAGAAATGTCTTCAATTCTAAGTTAAATAAAATCTTATTCGCAGTCATCTTTCTCTTGATTTTGCTTGTCTTAGCAATGAAACTTTTGTAATAGAAAAGGAATTGAAATGAAAATAGGAATTATTGCGGCTATGCCAGAAGAACTGGCTTATCTGGTCCAGCATCTAGACAATGCTCAGGAGCAAGTTGTTTTAGGGAATACTTATTATACAGGAAACCTTGCCTCTCATGAAGTCGTTCTTGTAGAAAGTGGAATTGGTAAGGTCATGTCTGCTATGAGTGTGGCGATTTTGGCTGATCATTTTCAAGTGGATGCTTTGATTAACACGGGATCAGCTGGGGCAGTAGCAGAAGGTATTGCTGTTGGGGATGTTGTGATTGCTGATAAATTAGCCTATCATGACGTGGATGTTACAGCTTTTGGTTATGCTTATGGACAAATGGCGCAACAACCGCTTTATTTCGAATCAGATAAAACCTTTGTTGCTAAAATTCAAGAGAGTTTATCTCAATTAGATCAGAACTGGCATCTTGGTTTGATTGCTACAGGAGATAGTTTTGTTGCAGGAAATGACAAGATAGAAGCTATTAAGTCCCATTTCCCAGAAGTTTTAGCTGTTGAGATGGAGGGGGCCGCTATTGCTCAGGCAGCGCATGCCCTTAATCTTCCAGTTTTAGTTATTCGAGCTATGAGTGATAATGCCAACCATGAAGCAAACATCTCTTTTGATGAGTTTATTATCGAAGCTGGACGTCGCTCTGCCCAAGTCTTGTTAGCCTTTTTGAAGGCCTTAGATTAAGCGAAAATTTGACAGTTTTTCTAGCTTATGATAAGATTTAAGTAAAGAAAAGCTAGAAAACGTTTCAGAGGATATTATGAGTATTGAAATGACCGTCAGTGAGATTGCAGAGGTCTTAGGATTATCTCGCCAAGCAATCAATAACCGTGTCAAAGAATTACCTGAAGAAGACACAGATAAAAATGACAAAGGGGTAACAGTCGTTACCAGAAGTGGCTTGATTAAGCTAGAAGAAATCTATAAAAAAACGATTTTTGAAGATGAGCCTGTCAGTGAAGATGTCAAGCAACGTGAACTGATGGAGATTCTGGTTGATGAGAAGAATGCAGAAATTCTTCGTCTCTATGAACAGTTAAAAGCCAAGGATCGTCAGTTATCAGAAAAAGACGAGCAGATGCGTATCAAAGACCGTCAGATTGCTGAGAAAGACAAACAACTCGATCAGCAGCAACAATTGACTCTTCAAGCAATGAAGGATCAAGAAAATCTTAAGCTAGAGCTGGACCAAGCAAAAGAAGAAGTCCAATCAACTAAGAAAGGCTTTTTTGCTCGTTTATTTGGAGGATAATCAAGGAGCTGTTTAGGTTAAATGCTAACCTGATGGCTTCTTTTGTTTCTAAATAGTATAGTTGCTCAATTAATACTCAATGAAAATCAAAGAGCAAACTAGGAAGCGAGCTGCAGGCTGCTCAAAGCACTGCTTTGAGGTTGTAGATAAGACTGACGAAGTCAGTTACATATATCTACGGCAAGGCGACGTTGACGCGGTTTGAAGAGATTTTCGAAGAGTATAAAATAACAGTATAGGAGAGGTAGAAAATGGAACGATTAGAAGATTACATTGCTTTCGATTTAGAATTTAATCAGCATGAAGGGCAAACACACTTGATTCAAGTATCGGCAGTGCGTTTTAGAGATGGTCAGGAAATCGATGCCTATGATTCCTATGTTCATACCAGTGTGCCTCTAAAAAGTTTTATCAATGGTTTGACTGGGATTACAGCCGAGACCTTAAAAGATGCTCCTCCAGTGGAGAAAGTCATAAAAGAATTTCAAGAGTTTGTGGGTTCTTTACCCATGGTTGGCTACAATGCTGCTAAAAGTGATCTACCTATTTTAGCGGATCATGGTTTAGACTATAGCCAGCAGTACAAGGTGGACTTGTATGATGAAGCTTTTGAACGTCGGAGTTCGGATTTACATGGTATTGCCAATCTCAAATTGCAAACTGTTGCCTCATTTCTTGGATTTCAAGGTCAGTCTCATAATAGCTTAGAGGATGCTCGTATGACGGCGCGTGTGTACGAGTCCTTTCTAGAGTCAGACCAAGCTAGAGAATTGTTAGGGGCAGAAAGTAGCCTATCAAACAATCCTTTTGGAGGCTTGGACTTGTCTCAATTATTTGACTAGGAGTGCCTATGAAACCTGAAAAACCTAAAAATCTAGGTTTTAAGCAGATATACTTTAATCTAGATAAAATACTCTTTCTATTTTTCTTGACTTTTATGATGATTGAGTTTGTCTGGTTACCAGCAAATTCTTGGATTGCTGGACTTTTGCTCCGTCAGACAGGTTATCTCTTTCTATCCTACAACAATATTTTTGCTATTATAACGGGCTCACCCTTTGTTAGTTTTGCTTTATTTGTTCTGGTAATTGTTAATTTACTGATTGCCTATTACCAGATAGGACTTCTCTTTATTGGTGCTCGGCATTTATTATGCCATGAAAAAAGGACTTTGCTGGAGTACAGTCGTAAGGTCTTTCGCCAAAGTTTCTTGTTTATGAAGCAAGTCACGATTTTCAAAATGACCTTTATTTTCTTTTATATCATGATTCTTTTTCCATTGATTCGAAAGATTTTAAAGATTTATTATCTTAATAAAATTGTGATTCCGGAATTTATTGTAGCCTATGTAGAAGATAAATATTGGTTAGTCGGTTTGGTAGTCACTGTTCTGGCCTTACTACTGTTTTACATTTCAGTGCGTTTGATGTTTGCCCTACCTCAGCTTTTATTTGAGAAGAAAACAGTCAAAGAAGCAGTCAGATACAGTCTAGAAAAGACAAGAAAGCACTCCTGGTTTTATACTTGGAACTTGCTTTGGATTGTCGTCAAAACCTACCTATTTTTCATTCTTTTATTGATTCCAATCTTGGCAAGTCAGGCACTGATGGATGGTTTGACCCATAAGGAATCTCTTGTGCTGGGAATTATCAACTTTGTCTTGATTAAGAATTTCCACTATATAGCCTTGACTTACTTTCTCATTAAGTTTGTTTCCTTCTTAACAGGAGAAGAACTAGAAATCACACCAAGGAGAAAGAAAGACCACTGGATGAGATGGGGAGTGATGGGCTGTGCTTGTATCTTTTTCACTCTTGAGGGTTATGTTTATTTAGAAGCTCCAGTTGCCAATAAACCTTTAATTATTTCTCACAGGGGAGTATCTAATAAGAATGGTGTGCAAAATACCGTCCAATCACTAGAAAAAACTGCTCAGTTATCTCCAGATTTCGTTGAGACAGATGTTCAGGAAACAAAAGATGGCCAGTTTGTCATGATGCATGATGCCAATATCAAGAATCTGACAGGAGTTAATGCCAATCCTCAGGATCTAACTTTGGATGAATTAACCAAACTTGATATTTCTGAAAATGGCTATCATGCCAAGGTATCTAGTTTTGATGACTACCTTAATAAAGCCAATGAATTGCATCAGAAACTTCTTATTGAGATTAAAACCAGTCGAAAAGATAGTCCAGATATGATGAAACGGTTTATGGACAAATATGGAGCTGTTATTAAGCAGAATGGGCACCAAATGCAGTCCTTAGACTACCATGTGATTGACCAGGTGCTAGCCTACGACTCACAAATTCCAGTCTATTTCATCCTACCTTACAATAGTATCTTTCCAAGAACCAAAGCTACAGGTTATACCATGGAGTATTCAACCTTAGATGAAAATTTTGTCAACAAGCTTTGGAATACCGATCAGAAATTGTACGTCTGGACCATTAATAGTTCAGAGTCCTTTGATAAATCCGTTCATTTGGGAGCTGACGGCATGATAACGGATGACTTGGAAATGATTCAAGACCAGGTTACCATTGCCCAAGAAGACCCAGAGTATACGGATTTACTGTTTAAACAGGCCATGGAATTCTTTAATTTTTAGTAAGCAAAAAGAGGAACAGTTGTTCCTCCCACGATAGGCAAGTATTCTCTTGAATGCTTGTTTTTTTTATTAGAATGGCAATTTCCCGGCGAAAGCACCCAATTTTTTCTTAGTCGTTTCATCGATTTGTTCAAGAGCAGAGTTGATGGCTTGAGCAGTCATATCTGAAAGAGTTTCAAGGTCTTCAGGGTCAACGACAGCTGGATTGAAGTCAATGCTGATAACTTTCTTATCTCCAGTCAAGGTCGCTTGAACAAGGTCTTGAGCAGATTTGCCAATAAATTGCATAGCAGCAAGTTCAGCTTGGCTTTGTTCCATTTGTTTTTGAAGTTTTTGTGCTTGGCGCATCATGTTTTGCATGTTCATCATAAGATTTTTAAGATTCCTTTCGTATCAAGGCTTGGAGCCTTTTTTAATAAATTTTTTGCCATTTTTTGCCCTAAAAGTTGTCAAAAGCATTGGCGACTTCTTTTTG